>DASQAT010000053.1 GCA_035635555.1 Candidatus Dormiibacterota bacterium | reverse complement strand
GGCGCCTGGTCGACGTTACCCAGGATCTGGTGGTGACCGAGGATGACTGCCACACGCAGAACGGCGTGGCCATGAAGGCGCTGGTCGAGGGCGGAGAAGTGGTCGAGGCGCTGCGAGAGCGCATCCTCGGCCGCGCGCTCGCCATCGAGCTGCTGCATCCCGAGACGCAGGACGTGCTCTACGCGCCGGGAACGCTGATCGACGAGGACGCGGTCGAGCAGATCGACGCTCTGGGCATCGATGAAGTCAAGGTGCGGACGGCGCTTAGCTGCGACACCCGCTGGGGCGTTTGCGCGAAGTGCTACGGCCGCGATCTCGGCCGCGGGTCGCTCGTCAACGTCGGCGAAGCGATCGGCGTGATCGCCGCGCAGTCGATCGGCGAGCCGGGCACGCAGCTGACGATGCGCACGTTCCACATCGGCGGCACGGCGGCCGGCGGTTCGGAGCAGTCGAGGCAGGAGTCGAAGAACGCCGGGATCGCCAACTTCATCAACCTGTCCACCGTGCGCGGCAAGGGGGGCGACCTGGTCGTGACCAACCGCGCCGGATCGCTGGTCATCCAGGACGCGAAGGGGCGCGAGAAGGAGCGCTACTCGATCGCCTACGGCGCCGCGCTCAAGGTTTCGGACGGACAGTCGATCGAGCCGGGAGTCCTGCTCGTCGAATGGGACCCGTACACCCTGCCGATCCTCACGGAGGTGGGCGGGCAGATCCACCTCAAGGACGTCGTCGAAGGGGAGACGATGAAGGAGGAGGTGGACGAAGTCACCGGGTTCGCCCATCCCGTGATCCTCGAATCACCCGACGAGAAGAAGCAGCCGAAGGCGATCATCAAGGACCCGAAGAGCGGCAAGACCATCAAGGAGTACCTGCTGCCGGCCAAGGCCCACTTGATGATCCAGGACAAGGACACGGTCTTCCCGGGCAGCATCGTCGCGAAGATCCCGCGCGAGACCACCAAGACCAAGGACATCACCGGCGGGCTGCCGCGCGTCGTGGAACTGTTCGAGGCTCGCCGCCCGAAGGAACCCGCCGTGATCACCGAGATCGACGGCATCGTCCGCTACGGCGAGGTCGTGAAGGGGAAGCGCCAGATCATCGTGGCGGACGACGAGACCGGCGAGAACCGCGAATACGAAGTGCCCAAGGGCGTGCACATCAACATCCAGGAAGGAGAGCGCGTGCGCGCCGGCGACCCGCTCATCGACGGGCCGCGGGATCCGCACGACATCCTCCGCGTCAAGGGGAAGGAGGACCTGCAGCAGTACCTGGTCAACGAGATCCAGGAGGTCTACCGCCTGCAGGGCGTCAACATCAATGACAAGCACATCGAGACGATCGTGCGCCAGATGATGCGCTGGGTGAAGGTCGAGGAGGTGGGCGACACCGAGTTCATCGTCGACGAGCAGGTCGACAAGTTCCGCTTCCAGTCCGAGAACGAGCGCGTCCTCGGCGAGTCCGGGCAGCCGGCGACCGGCCGGCCGCTCCTGCTCGGGATCACCAAGGCCTCCCTGTCGACCGACTCGTTCATCTCGGCGGCGTCCTTCCAGGAGACGACGCGGGTCCTGACCGAGGCGGCCATCGCGGGCCGGATCGATTACCTGCGCGGGTTGAAGGAGAACGTGATCATGGGGCGCCTGATCCCGGCCGGCACCGGCATGGAGATCTACCGGCGTCTGCAGATCGCTCCCGACGGCCCGCCGACCGTGGAGGAGGTGGTTCCCGAGGGGGTCGAGACGCAGGCTCTGGAGGAAGGTCTGGAGCCCCGGACGGTCGAGGAGATCATTTCGGCGCGCCAGGACAAGGGCGTCGCGTAGAGCCGGGGCGGGGCGTCGTAAGTTTTTGCAGGGCAAGTTCTTGACAGCCCGGCGCCCCTTTGCTACTATCCGACGGTTTCACGGCCAGCCATGTCTCAGGTCGTAGGGCGCCGGGCGCAGTTCCCGGGCGCCGGGGGCATGTTGCGGCCGGTTCGGTGTGTTTCAGAGAGCGCGGTTGGGGACACAAATACACGATGCCGACAGTCAGCCAGCTGGTGAAGTGGGGCCGTGAGAGGATGCGGGGGCGGACCAAGAGCCCCGCGCTCGGCGCCTGTCCCCAGAAACGGGGTGTCTGCGTCCGCGTCTTCACGTCCACGCCGAAGAAGCCGAACTCGGCCCTGAGGAAGGTGGCGCGCGTGCGCCTCACCAATGGCATCGAAGTGACGACCTACATACCCGGCGTGGGTCACAACCTCCAGGAGCACTCCATCGTGCTCATCCGCGGGGGTCGCGTGAAGGACCTGCCGGGCGTGCGTTACCACGTGATCCGCGGCACCCTGGATTCGATGGGGGTCGAGGGTCGCAAGCAGAGTCGTTCCAAGTACGGGGCCAAGCGCCAGAAATCCTAGAAGCGCCGGGCGCTCGGAGGGGCGGCCGTCCACCCCCTCCTTACAGGACACACGCGGGGAGCCAGTCGTCTTCCCGGGAGGTTGTGCAGGTCATGCCCAGACGGGCGATGGTGTGGAAGAGAGAGACGGTCTCGGATCCGATCTACCAGTCTCCTCTGGCCACGAAATTCATCAACTGCATGATGGCGCGCGGCAAGAAATCGATCGCGGAGTGGATCTTCTACGGGGCGATGGACATCGTGAAGGACAAGACGAAGGACGACCCCATGAAGGCCCTGAAGCGGGCCGTCGACAACGTGAAGCCGCTCCTGGAGGTGAAGTCCCGGCGCGTCGGCGGGGCGACCTACCAGGTGCCGGTCGAGGTGAACCCGGCGCGGCGCCAGTCGCTGGCGATCCGCTGGATCATCTCGTACGCCGCGGGGCGCGCCTCCGAAAAGCGCATGCTCGAGAAATTCGCGAACGAAGTGATGGACGCGGCCAACAATCGCGGAGGCGCCATCAAGAAGAAGGAAGATACGCACAAGATGGCCGAGGCCAACAAGGCCTTCGCCCACTATCGCTGGTAACGACCATGGCGCGCCCGCATCCTCTCGACCGCTATCGCAACATCGGCATCGTCGCCCACATCGACGCGGGCAAGACGACCACGACCGAGAGAATCCTCTTCTACACCGGCAAGATCTACAAGCTGGGCGAGGTGCACGACGGCACCGCGACCATGGACTGGATGGTGCAGGAGCAGGAGCGCGGCATCACAATCACCTCCGCCGCGACCACGTGCTTCTGGCGGGACCACCGCGTCAACATCATCGACACGCCCGGCCACGTCGACTTCACCGCCGAGGTCGAGCGGTCGCTGCGGGTGCTGGACGGCGCCGTCGGGGTGTTCTGCTCCGTCGGCGGCGTGGAGCCTCAGTCCGAGACGGTCTGGAGACAGGCGGACAAGTACAAGGTCCCTCGCATCGCCTTCGTCAACAAGATGGATCGCCAGGGGGCCGACTTCGACCGCTGTGTGCGCATGATGAAGACGCGCCTGAACGCCCGGCCGGTCCCGATCCAGATCCCCTGGGGCCGGGAGGAGAACTTCCTCGGGATGATCGACCTCGTCGAGATGAAGGCGGTCCGCTTCGAGGAAGAGGATCAGGGGACGGGGTTCGCCATCGAGGACATACCCGCCGAGATGAAGGATGAAGTGGCGCGGCACCGCGAGCGTGTCGTCGAGGCCGCCTGCGAGTCGTCGGACGATCTCCTGCACAAGTACCTGGAAGGGAAGAGCCTCGAAGCGGGGGAGATCCGGCAGGCGCTGCGCAAGGGGACCATCGCGCTGCACTTCACGCCGGTGCTCTGCGGCGCGTCGTTCAAGAACAAGGGGGTGCAGCAGCTCCTCGACGCCATCGTCGACTACCTGCCGTCGCCCGTGGACGTCCCGCCCGTCGAGGGCACGCTCACCGACGGGAAGACCCCGGTGGTCCGCCGCACCTCGGACACCGAGCCGTTCTCGGCCCTGGTGTTCAAGATCATGACCGACCCCTTCGTCGGGCAGCTGTCGTTCGTCCGGGTCTATTCCGGAAAGCTGGCCACGGGCGAGCGGGTCGTGAGCTCCACCAAGGGCCACAGCGAGCGCATCGGCCGCCTGCTGCAGATGCACGCCAACAAGCGCGAGGAGATCAAAGAAGTCTGGGCCGGCGACATCGCCGCCGTGGTGGGCCTGCGCAACGCCCAGACCGGCGAAACGATCTGTGACGAGAAGTCGCCGATCATCCTGGAGCCGATGGATTTTCCGGAGCCCGTCATCAGGCTGGCGATCGAGCCCAAGACGAAGGCCGACCAGGAGAAGCTGGGGACCGCCCTGGGGAAGCTCGCCCAGGAGGATCCGACCTTCAAGATCAACACCGACCCGGACACCGCCCAGACCATCATCTCGGGGATGGGCGAGCTGCACCTGGAAATCATCACCGATCGCCTGGTGCGCGAGTTCGGGGTCGGCGTGAGCGTGGGCAAGCCCCAGGTGGCCTACAAGGAGACCATCCGTCAATCGGCGAAGGCCGAGGGGAAGTACATCAAGCAGACCGGCGGCCGGGGTCAGTACGGCCACGTCAAGCTCGAGGTCTCCCCCCTGCCCCCCGGGAGCGGCTTCGAGTTCCTCAACGAGATCGTCGGCGGCTCGATCCCGAGGGAGTTCATCAAGCCGGTCGAGGAGGGCATCAAGGAGGCGATGCAGACCGGCCCCCTGGCCGGTTACGAGGTGCGGGACGTTCGCGTCGTCCTCTACGACGGGTCGTATCACGATGTCGACTCGTCCGAGATGGCGTTCAAGATCGCGGGCTCGATCGGCTTCAAAGAGGCCCTGTCGAGGGCGCGGCCGGTGCTGCTCGAGCCGATCATGAGCGTCGAGGTCGTGGTGCCGGAGCAGTACATGGGGGACGTCATCGGCGACCTGAACTCGCGGCGCGGCAAGATCGAGCGCATGGAGCCCCGCGCGGGGACGCAGGTCATCACCGCGAAGGTGCCGCTCGCCGAGATGTTCGGCTACGCGACCGACCTCAGGAGCAAGACCCAGGGGCGGGCGAACTATTCGATGCATTTCGCGCACTACGAAGAGGCACCCAAGAGCGTCAGCGAGGGCGTGATCGCGCGCATCCAGGGCCTGGCCCGCTCCTAAGAGCGGACCGTTCGGAGGATGGAAATGGGCAAGGAGAAGTTTCAGCGAACGAAGCCGCACGTGAACGTGGGGACGATCGGACACGTCGATCACGGGAAGACGACGCTGACGTCGGCGATCACGATGGTGCTGAACAAGAAGTTCCCGAAGATC
>DASQAT010000052.1 GCA_035635555.1 Candidatus Dormiibacterota bacterium | reverse complement strand
TTCGTGGGGGCGTGCGGGAAGTCGGCGCAGATCCCGTTGTACGTGTGGCTGCCGGACGCGATGGCGGGCCCGACGCCGGTGTCGGCCCTGATCCACGCCGCGACGATGGTGACGGCGGGCGTCTACGTCACCTGCCGGATGGCGCCGCTCTATCTGATGTCGCAGACGGCGATGACCACGGTCGCCGTGATCGGGGCGCTGACCGCCCTGTTCGCGGCGAGCATCGGCCTGGCCCAGACCGATATCAAGAAGGTGCTGGCGTACTCGACGGTGTCGCAGCTCGGCTACATGATGCTGGCGGCGGGTGTCGGGGCGTTCTCGGCTTCGATCTTCCACCTCATGACGCACGCCTTCTTCAAGGCTCTCCTGTTCCTCGCCGCCGGCTCGGTCATCCACGCTCTGTCGGGAGAGCAGGACATCCGCAAGATGGGCGGGCTGGAACGCCACATTCCCTGGACGCACGGAACCTTCCTCATCGCGACGCTCGCGATCTCGGGAATCGTCCCGTTCAGCGGCTTCTTCTCCAAGGACGAGATTCTCTGGGCGGCCTGGGAGAGGAACCCGCTCCTGTGGGTGATCGGCGTCGGGACGGCCGGCCTGACCGCCTTCTACATGGCGCGGCTGTATACCCTGGTGTTCAAGGGGAAAGGACGCTTCGACGAAAAGACCCGCCACCACCTGCACGAGTCGCCGCGCACGATGACAGGACCGCTCGTCGTCCTGGCGGTCCTGTCGGCCGTCGGCGGTTTCCTGGGAATCCCCGAGGTGCTGCGCCTCCCCAACGTCCTTGCGGGATACCTGGCCCCCGTGTTCCGCACCGGGGCCGAGACGGCCGGCCATGCCCCCGGGCTCGAGATCCTTCTGATGCTGGTGTCGCTCCTCGTCGCCTTCTTCTCGCTCGCCTTCGGGTGGGCCTGCTACGCGCGCTGGCCGGAGATCCCGGAGCGGTTCGCGGACAACGCCAGCGGACTGTACCGTCTGATCGTCAACAAGTATTTCGTGGACGAGCTGTACGACCGGATCGTTCTGCGCCCGTACGCCGCCCTGTGCCGGGCGGCCGCCTGGTTCGACCAGTGGATCGTGGACGGTCTCGTGAACGCCTCCGCCTACGTCACGCTGGCCGTCTCCTACACCTCGGTCGGGTTCGACACGTACGTCGTCGACGGCCTGGTCAACCTGGCCGGTTACAGCGTGCGCGGAGCATCCTGGATGCTCCGGAAGCTTCAGACCGGCGTCGTGCAGTCCTATGCCACGGCCATGATCCTGGGGGTCTTCATCCTGGTGAGCGTGTACCTGCTCACCTCGAGTCACTGAACGCGGGGGACCGAAGATGTCGCAATGGTATGCCGATCACGCGCTGAACCTGATCACCTATCTGCCGCTGTTCGGGGCCCTGGCGCTTCTCCTCCTCGACAAGGAGAAGAAGACGCTGATCATCCAGGCGGCCACCGGGATCGCCCTCGTCGACTTCCTGCTGTCGGTGCCGCTGTTCTTCATGTACGACGCGTCGCAGGGAGGCTTCCAGTTCCAGAACAAGGCCTCGTGGATCCCGTCCATCGGCGTGCAGTACTACGTCGGCATCGACGGCATCTCGCTCCTGCTGCTGCTTCTGACCACCTTCCTCGGGTTCATCGCGATCCTGTCGTCCTGGACGGCCATCACCGACCGGGTGAAGGAGTACTACGTCTTCATGCTGATCCTCCAGACCGGGATGCTGGGCGTCTTCATCTCCCTCGACTTCTTCCTGTTCTACATCTTCTGGGAGGTGATGCTGGTGCCGATGTACTTCCTGATCGGCATCTGGGGCGGGCCGCGCAAGCTCTACGCTGCCATCAAGTTCTTCCTGTACACGCTGCTCGGGTCGGTCCTGATGCTGCTCGGCATCCTGGCGATCTACTTCTACTATCCCAAAGTGACGGGCAGCTCCTACAGCTTCGACATCCCCGAGCTGATCCGTGTCCTCGGACCGCTGACCAATCCCGAGTGGCTCGAGATGCAGAAGTGGGTCTTCCTGGCCTTCTTCATCGGCTTCGCCATCAAGGTGCCGATGTTCCCGTTCCACACCTGGCTGCCGGACGCGCACGTCGAAGCCCCCACCGCCGGGTCGGTCATCCTGGCGGGTGTCTTGCTGAAGATGGGGACGTACGGCTTCGTGCGTTTCTCCCTGCCGATGCTCCCCTTCGCCACGAAGTACTACCTGCCGTACATGCTGGGGCTGTCCGTCATCGGCATCATATACGGAGCCCTCGTCGCCATGGTGCAGAAGGACTGGAAGAAGCTGGTGGCGTACTCATCCGTCAGCCATCTCGGCTTCTGCATGCTGGGCGTGTTCGCGCTGAACCAGCCCGGGCTGAACGGCGGTATTTTGCAGATGATCAACCACGGCCTGTCGACCGGGGCGCTCTTCCTGATCGTGGGTCTCATCTATGAGAGACGGCACACCCGGATGATCTCGGATTACGGCGGGCTGTCGAAGCAGATGCCGGTGTACGCCACGCTCTTCATGATCATCACCATGTCGTCCATCGGCCTGCCCACCCTGAACGGCTTCATCGGCGAGTTCACCATCCTGGTCGGGGCGTTCCGCATCCCGGGCGAATACGCTCTCACGCTCTACCCGTGGCTGGGCGGCGTGCGTCTGGGCGGCATGTTCTGGGCCGTGTGCGGCGCTCTGGGGATCGTGCTGGGGGCCGCCTACATGCTGTGGCTGTACCAGCGCACCATGTTCGGCAAGCTGGACAACCCGGAGAACGCCAAGCTCAAGGACCTGAACTTCCGGGAGATCATGACGCTCGTCCCGATCGTGATCTGCTGCTTCTGGATCGGCCTCTACCCGAAGCCGTTCTTCCGCATCCTCGAGAAGCCCGTGGCCGACATCGCGCAGCGCCTGTCCGCGGGCGAGCCGTCGAGCCAGACGGCGGCCCTCCCGGCCGCCCCGGCCCCCTCCTCCACGATCGCCGCCACCGCGGCGGCGGAGGGTCGATGATCTCGCTGTTCAACGCGGGCGACGTCCGTCTGATCACGCCCGAGCTGGTGCTCGCGCTGGGCGCCTTCTTCGTGCTCGGCATCTCGGCGTTGCCTGAGGCCGGGCGCAAGCTCTGGGCCCCCGTCCTCGCGGGTCTCACGTGCCTGATGACCCTCCTGTCCGTCCTGTCCTTCGTGTGGAGGTTCGGATTTGAGGCGCTTCGGGCGCCCGACGTGACGATCGGCTTCAGCGGCCTGTTCATCCTCGACGCGTTCAGCGTCTTCTTCAAGGTGGTGTTCCTCCTGGCGGCGATCCTGACCATCCTGGTGTCGTCCCGCTACCTGGACGTGGAGCGCGCCAACGCGGGGGAGTTCTACGCCCTGATCCTGTTCGCGGTCCTCGGCATGATGTTCCTGGCCTCCGCCGGCGACTTCATCACGATCTTCGTGTCGATCGAGACGATGGCCCTGTCGTTCTACATCCTGGTCGGGTTCCTCAAGACCAACCGCAAGTCGAACGAGGCGGGGCTCAAGTATTTTCTCCTCGGGTCGTTCTCGACCGGCATCTTCCTGTACGGCATCTCCCTGGTCTACGGGTCGACCGGGACCACGGTCCTGGGGCTCATCGGCATGTCGCGCTCCAAGATGGCGCTCGCGGGACCCGAGGCGCCGATCTTCGTCCTGGGGGTCATCCTGGTGACCGTCGGTCTGGGCTTCAAGATCGCGGCCGTGCCGTTCCACATGTGGGCGCCGGATGCCTACGAGGGGGCGCCGACCCCGGTGACCGCCTTCCTGTCGACCGGGTCGAAAGCGGCGGCGTTCGTGGCCCTGGCGCGCATCTTCTCCATGGCCTTCCTGCCGCTGGGGCACCGCTGGGCCACGCTCCTGGCGATCCTTTCGGTCGGCAGCATGACCCTGGGAAACGTCGCCGCCATCCTGCAGGACAACATCAAAAGGATGCTGGCGTACTCGTCGATCGCGCACGCGGGGTACGTCCTTCTCGGCCTGGTCGCCGTCGGGCTGGGGGACACGGTGGAGACGCGCGAATACGGGCTGCAGGCGGTCCTTCTCTACCTTCTCATCTACACCTTCGTGAACATCGGCGCCTTCGCGATGATCATCATCCTGCGGCGCGAGCAGGTCGCCGGCGATCGCGTGGCGGATTTCGCGGGGCTGGCGCGGCGCGCGCCGGGGGCGGCCTTCGCCATGCTGGTGTTCATGCTGTCGCTCGCGGGCATCCCGGCGACCGCCGGCTTCATCGGCAAGTGGTACCTGTTCGGCGCCGCCGTGAAGGCCCATTACGCCTGGCTCGCGGTGGTGGCGGTGATCAACAGCGCCATCTCGCTCTACTATTACATCCGCGTCGTGGTGAACATGTACATGAAGGCGCCGGAGGACGCCGGTGCGTTCGCGCCGTCCTGGGGACAGCGCGTCGCCGTCGGAATCTGCATCGCTTTCACGCTGGTGTTCGGTCTCTACCCGCAGCCGATCATCGCCTTCGCGGAGAAATCGATCCTGTCCCTGGCGCCCTGGGCGTCGTGAGCGCGCCCCGGGAGCCTGGCCGGAAGGAGGATTCGGGGGATTGCCCGAGCCGCGTGGTTCTCTGCCTGATGCGATAAAGTACGCGCAGATCAGCGGCATGCTGATCGGACCGATGCTGGCGTTCGGGGGGATCGGCTTCCTGCTGGACAGGCATTTCGGAACCAAGCCGTGGTTTCTGCTGGCGGGGCTCATCCTGGGGATGGTCGGAGGGTTCGTGAACTTCTTCCGGCTGGTCCTGCCGCCGCGCGGCGGGGACCGGGGCCCGGGAGAGGGGAAGCGCTGATGCGGCGCTACGCGCTGGCCGTGGCCCTGATCGCCGCGGCCGGCTCGGCGGGAGTGGCCGCATCCGGCGGACGCCTCGAGGGGCCGACGGTGCGCGGCGCGATCCTGGGGACGATGGTGGCGGCGCTCGGCGCCGTCCTCGGGATGCCCCTTCTCGCCCGGTCGATCGGGCGTGGGACGCGTGAGTTCGTCGGGGCCGTGGTGTTCGGGATGCTCGGGAGGCTGGTGTTGTTCTGCGGGGTCCTGATCTTCGTGGGGTTGAGCCGGCCGGCGGGCTGCAGCATCACGGCGGTGGCCGCCTCGCTCCTGGGCTTCTATTTCGTGTTCCAGGCGCTGGAGGTGTTGTTCGTGACGAAGCGACTGAAGGGTGCCAGGGCATGAGCCTGCCGGTCAAGGAGGCGGCCGAATCGGCCGGCGAGGCGTTCAGCCCCTCGGAGCTGATCGCCCACCACATCCTGGACTCGCGGACGCTGGAGGTGCCGTTCGTCGGGGAGATCCACCTGCCGGTGCTCCATATCCTGGGTCGGGAGCTGCCGATCACCAAGTACGTGGTGATGATGTGGATCGCCTCGGCGCTCATCGTGTTCATCGCCTGGCTGGCGACGCGGCGGCGGAGCCTGGCGCCGCGCGGGATGCAGAACGTGCTCGAGGCGATCGTGGTGTTCGTGCGCGACGACCTGGCCCGCAAGAACATCGGCCCGCACGGCGACCGCTACGTGCCGTACCTCCTCAGCACGTTCGTCTTCATCCTGTTCTGCAACGGCCTGGGGCTCCTGCCGTACGGCGCCACCGCCACCTCGAACATCAGCGTCACCGCGGGGCTCGCGGGGATGGCGTTCGTGATGATCCAGTGGAGCGGCGTGCGCGAGTACGGCCTCTACGGCCACTTCCGGAACCTGGTGCCGCACGGCATGCCGATGTGGCTGCTGCCGATCATGATCCCGGTCGAGATCGTCGGGATGTTCACCAAGCCGTTCGCGCTCTGCATCCGGCTGTTCGCCAACATGACCGCGGGGCACGTGGCGATCCTGTCCCTGTTCAGCCTGGTCTTCATCTTGAAGATGGTCTGGGTCGGGGCCGTCCTGTCGGTGCCTTTGGCCCTGTTCATCAGCGGGATCGAAATCCTGGTCGTCTTCCTGCAGGCATACATTTTCACGATGCTGACATCGCTGTTCATCGGCATGTCGGTGCATCCACAGCACTGAAGCGTTGTTCATCCCGGGGGGCGCTCGGTCCCCCGGCACTCGGGGTCCAAGGAGGGATCGGGCATGGAGCTGGGCAACGGACTGGCGTATTTCGCGGCGGGCATCGGTGCGGGGCTCGCCGTCGTGGGCGGGGCCGCGGGGATCGGACGCCTGGCGGCGGCGGCGATGGAAGGAAGCGCGCGACAGCCGCAGGCCGCCGGCGACATCCGCACGGGGATGATCATCGCCGCGGCGCTCATCGAAGGGGCGACGCTGTTCGCCCTGGTGATCTGCGTCCTGCTGGCGTTCAAGTAGAGAGGCGGTCGTCATGGGCTCCAACCTGATCACACCCGACCCCGGGACCGTCCTCTGGACGGTCATCACATTCATCGTCCTGGCCGGCCTGCTGGCGAAGTTCGCCTGGAAGCCTCTCCTGACGACGCTCCAGGAGAGGGAGAGAACCATCCGGGAATCGCTGGAGCAGGCGCAGAAGGCCCGCGCCGAGGGGGAGGAGACCCAGCGCAGGAACCAGGAGATCCTGTCCCAGGCGCGGCGCGAGACCGCGGCCATCCTCGAGCAGGGGAAGCGCGAGGCCGAGACCCTGCGGGCGGAGATCCTCGCCCAGGCGCGCAAGGAGGCCCAGGATCTCGTGGAGCAGGGGAAGAGGCAGGTGCAGTTCGAGCAGAAGCAGGCGATGGAGCAGCTCCGGAGGCAGGTGGCCGACCTGGCGATCCAGGCCGCGGAGCGCCTCATCACCCGCTCCCTCGACGACAGCGCGCAGCGCCAGCTGGTGGACGACTACGTTCGCGGCCTGACCGACCTGCAGCCGGGGGAGACCCGCCGGTAACGTGATCCGAGTCCCGATCCATCTGCGCAAGGGCGCGGACGAATCGTACGACGTCCGCATCGGCCGCGGTCTCGCTCCGCGCATGACCGTGGCCCTGCGCAAGAGCCGCCTCGGCCAGCGCTACGTCATCATCACCGACTCGCATCTCGAGCGCCAGGGGGAATCCCTCCAGGCCGCCTTCAGGCGGCGCGGGCTGACCTGCGATTTCATCTCCTTCCCGGCGGGGGAAGGGAGCAAGTCGCGCCGGGTGCGGGACGAGATCGAGGACGGCATCATCCGCCTGGGGGCCGGCCGCGACACGGCCCTGGTGGCCCTGGGCGGCGGCGTCGTCGGCGACCTCGTCGGCTTCGTGGCGGCCACCTTCAAGCGCGGCGTCCCGTACGTGCAGGTGCCGACCACGCTCATCGGCATGGTCGACTCGTCGATCGGCGGCAAGACCGGCATCAATCACCCCGCCGGCAAGAATCTCATCGGGGCCTTCCACCAGCCGTCCGCGGTGTACATCGACGTCGATTACCTGAAGACGCTGCCCGATCGTCATTACGCCTCGGGGCTGGCCGAGGTGATCAAGTGCGGCGTGATCGCCGATCGGACGCTATTCGCGTCGCTCGAGACCCACCTGGACCGGATCCTCAGCCGCGAGCCGGACCTCATGTCGCGCGTCATCGAGGCCTGCTGCCTGATCAAGGCCAAGGTGGTGATGGACGACCCGCGCGAATCGAGCCGGCGCAAGATCCTCAACTTCGGCCATACCATCGGCCACGCCATCGAGACGCTGTCCGGCTTCCGCCTGGCGCACGGCGAGGCCGTGGCGATCGGCATGGTCGCCGAGGCCCGCGTCGCGGCGCGTCTGGGGATGCTGTCGGCCGCGGCGCTGGCGCGCATCGCGCGGCTGTGCGACGCCACCGGTCTCCCGACGTCGGTGCCGCCGGCCTTCACGCCGGGCGCGATCCTCCAGGTGGCGCGCCACGACAAGAAGAACCGCCAGGGCCGGATCGCCTACGCCCTGCCGACCCGGATCGGCGGCATGGCGAGCGAGGGGGGGGATTACGCGGTCCCGGTGAACGACACCCTGGTGACCGAGATCCTGCAGGACATGCGGCGCCTGCGGCCGAAGCCGCGCAGCCTCATGGCGGCGGAGGTCTAGGAGACTAGATGGGAACCTGGCCGATCGCCTACTCCGACGTCCTGAAGGCGCGCGACCGCATCCGCCCCCACCTCCAGAAGACGCCGCTGCGCGCCTATGCTCCGCTCGACGCCGAGGTCGGGCACGGCGTGCGCGTCCTCGTCAAGCACGAGAACCACAACCCGACCAACTCGTTCAAGGTGCGCAACGGGCTGTCGTTCATGACCGCCCAGACCGACGACGTGCGCCGGCGCGGTGTCGTGGCGGCCACGCGCGGCAACCACGGCCTGGGGCTGGCGTTTGCCGGCAGCCTGCTGGGGGGGCGAGTGACCATCTGCGTGCCGCGCGGCAACAATCCGGAGAAGAACGAGGCGATGCGGGGGTACGGCGTCGAGATCGTCGAGCAAGGACGCGATTACGACGAGGTGGTGCGTCTGGCGGAGGCCCTCGTTCGCGAGCGCGGTCTCGTCATGGCCCACTCGACCAACGAGCCCCTGGTCATCGCCGGCGCGGCCACGCTGACGCTCGAGATCCTGGAGGAGAGCCCGGGTCTCCAGGCGCTGGTCATCGCCGTCGGGGGCGGGTCGCAGGCGGTGGGCGCCCTCACGGTCGCGCGCGAGCTGCGCCCGGATCTGAAAGTCTACGGTGTCCAGGCGGAGCGGGCCTCGGCCATCCACGATTCCTGGCACGCCGGACGCGCCATCGCCAAGGATTCGGCCGACACCTTCGCCGACGGCCTGGCGACCCGTAACGTCTACGACCTGACCTTTCCCGCCCTGCGCGAGGGGCTGGCCGGCTTCGTGACGGTGACGGAGGGGGAGATCGCCGAGGCGTTGCGACTCCTGCTGCGCACCACCCACAACCTCGCCGAAGGGGCGGGGGCTGCCGGGCTGGCGGGGCTCCTCAAGCTGCGCGACACCCTGGCCGGCAAGACCGTCGGGGTCATCCTGTCGGGCGCAAACATCGATGCCGTGACCCTCCGGCGCGTCCTGGACGGGGAGATCTAGCCTCCCGCTGTCGCGCCGCTGGTCCTCTCCCTTCATCCCGACCGTCAAAACGCTGGCGCGATCTCGATCCTTGCGACGCGGCGCAACTTCCTTATATTGGCCGGGTAACCCCGCAGGCGCGGGGGCCGGCCCGTTCGGCGGGAACGAGGATACGAGCGCGTGGCGAAGAAACATTCCGGGCAGAAGACCGGCGGCAACGTGCGCGGCGCAAAGAGGCAGCCGGATGCGGACTCGCCTTCGAGCCATGCGCACCACGAGATGGACTGCCTCGGCGCGGCCGTCGTGGTCGTCGACCGAGCCGGGTCGGTCCTCCGGGCGAGCGGCTGGCGGAGAATCGTCGACGCCCCCGCGCCGTCGCGCATCCCCCCCTCGGACGACATGCCCGACCAGCTCCTCGACGGCATCGGCGCCGCCATCGACGAGGCGCGCCGGCTGTGCGCCCCGACCCGCCGCGTGGTCGCCGTCGAGCTCGACAAGAGACGCTTCTACTCGGTCTCGGCCGGGCCGCTCGGCGCCGGCGGCGACGGTCAGGCGGCGGCGCTGGTCCTGGAGATCACCGACGCCTTCGGTCTCGGCCCGCGAGAGGGGGATTCGATCCGCGAGCTGGCGCACGACCTGCGCACGCCCCTGGCGTCGATGAGCGGCGCCGTCGAGCTCCTGGAGTCCGGCCGCCTCGGGCAGCTGACGCCCGAGCAGGTCCGGCTCCTGGGGATGCTGGGGAAGGGGATGCTGATGATGCTGTCGTTGATCGACGACGCGACGGCGCGCGCCAAGGCCGCCCAGGCGGCGGACGGCCGCGGCCGCGCCACGGCCTGAGATGGAGACACAACATGCCCGGTAAGATCCTGGTCGCCGACGACTCGCCGAACATCCGGGAGATCCTGAAGATCAGCCTCGAGGGGGACGGCTACACCGTCGTCCTCGCCGAGGACGGCGAGATGGCCCTGTCCGTGGTGGCGCAGGAGAAGCCCGACCTTCTCATCATGGACGTCATGATGCCGAAGGTGAACGGCTTCCAGGTCTGCCGCCGCGTGAAGACCGATCGCGCGACCCACGACGTGCCGGTGATCATGCTGACCGCCAAGAGCGCGCAGCAGGACGTCTTCTGGGGGAAGGACTGCGGGGCCGACGAGTATCTGACCAAGCCGTTCAGCACGAAGGAGCTGGTCAAGACGATCGATCGCCTCCTGAAGGTGAGGCAGCAGCAACAGCAGCAGCAAACGGTCCACGCCTCCGGGGTGGCCGAGGAGCTGCTCAAAAGACACGAGCGCGGCGAGGACGGCCGGGTCGTACACCTCGAGTGGGACCCGCGCGCCATGGACATCTTCCGCAAGAAGTACGGGGAGTTCAAGCTGGGCGAGGCGTACCGGCAGTTCCGCGTCGCCGCCGAGGAGTTCCTGAAGGACCATGACGATCCGGGGCCGGTCGAGCTGCACGACGTGAACGGCCTCACGCTGGTCCTGCGCGGCGGCGAGCCGGAGGCGAAGAAGGCGGCCGCCAAGCTGGTCAAGCGCCTCAACGAGATCGCGACCGGTCTCTACGCCGCCGAGGACCGCGACCGCGGCTTCATCCCGTTCCGGAATCCCCGCACCTCGCAGGAAGAGAAGCTCCCGCTCCTGTCCTTCAGCCCCCGCATCGCCTCCGACAAGGCCGCCTAGGACGACCCAGGGTGGCGGGGCGCGGCGATTTCGAGCCGCGCCATGCGCCCGAGAGGGGCACCCGATACGCCGCGGGAGGGAGCATGAGCCGCACCCCGCCGCGCGCCCGCCTCGCGGTGCCGCCGGGGCGAAGGCGGCCCGCAGTCGTGCCCGTGAGGTTGAAAGACGTCGTGCAGTTCTGGTATCGTCCGACGCTCGCCGGCCCGTCCGGACGGGTCGCGCGCCGCCCATCACATGAAGATCATCGCGCTCGGCGACATCCACGGAAACCTGCCCGCCCTCGAGGTGGCGCTGCGGGAGAGCCGCGCCGAGGGGTACGACGTCCTCTGCCACACCGGGGACGTGGTCGGCTTCGCGCCGTTTCCCGAGGAGACGGTCGCGCTCCTCAGAGCCGAGAACGTTCCGGGCGTGCGCGGCAACCTGGACGAGAGCGTGGCGACGCAGGCGGAGGACTTCGGCGCGCACGGCAGCGGCGGGTCGAGGCGCCGCCTGGAGAACCTGGCGTACCGCTGGACGCTGGAGCACACCGAGCGTCTGACGCGCGATCGCCTCGGCGACCTGCCGTTCGAGAATCGCATGGAGGCGGCCGGCCGGAGCACGGTCGTCGTGCACGCCACGCCGATCGACAACTCGACCTGCCTGTGGGAAGACCGCGACGAAGAGTATTTCCGCGAGATGGGGGACGCCGCCGACGCCGACATCATCATCTTCGGCCACACCCACAGACCCTATCGCCGCATCGTGGACGGCCGCCAGTTCGTCAACGCCGGCAGCGTCGGCTATCCTCAGGACACTCCCAACCTGACCGGATACGTCGTCATCCTGGTGAACGGCAACGTCGAGGTGCAGTACCGCCGCTTCCCCTACGACGTCGATCGTCTGGTGCGGACGGCGAAGGAGCGTCGCTTTCCGTCCGAGGCGCTGCAGCTCTTCAAGGCGTCCTGAAGGTCGACTCCCGCCCGTCGCGCCACACCGTGAGCGATTTCACCACCGGTCCGGCCGCCTCGCGGTAGGCGGGAAGCGAGACGATCGCACGGCCGTCCAGGGCGCGCACGATGTCCCCCCGCTTGATCCCGGCCCGCTCCGCCGGGCCGCCCCGCGCCACGCTCGAGACCAGGACACCGGTCACACCGGCAGCCCCGATCGATTCCGCCAGATCCCGATCGAGCTCCTGCACGGTCAGACCGAGACGACGGTCGGCGTGGATCGTCGAGTCCGGCTTCCCCGGGACATCGACCGGCTTGAGGAGCGACGGCGCCGCGAACATCGGCGCGCCGGTGCGCACCGCGAGGGCTATGGCGTCGGAGGGACGCGCGTCGATGGCGTGCACCTTGCCGGCCGCCTTCAGGCTGATCTCCGCGAAGTAGACGTCGGACTTCAGATCGGTCACGGTGACCCGCTCGATGACCGCGCCGAGAACGGTCAGGATGTTGGCGAGGAGATCGTGCGTCATCGGCCGCGGCGTGTCGGCCTTCATCCTGCCGAGGTAGATGGCGATCCCCTGATCGCGGCCGACGGAGATCGGCACGGCGCGCTCTTCCGTCTCGTCCGCCAGCATGAGGAGGACCTGCTCGGGGCCCATCATCTTGATGCCGGAGATGTGCACCGGCACCGGCCCGGCGGCGACGGTCGGGGCGGGCGAAGGGGAGGGGCCCGGTCCTGCGGCATGCGCCTCCACGGAGATCGCGAGAAAGAGCAGGCAGAGCCACATGGTCACCCCCCGTGAATCCCAACAATATACGCCCAAAGGAGGGCGGCGACCGGCGCCGTCCAGCCATAACTGAAAGAGCCGCAAGGAGATACGCCCGCCGAGGGCAAAAATCCGCCGGTTTGACAGCCCCCCGACCCGACACTAAAATACGCTGCGGTGGACACTTACGGGACGTCGAGGTCCCGCGCGCGGACCCAACTGCGGGTCTGCAGACACTCACCCGGGGCGAGCGGTCTATGAATCTCACCAGGCTGGGCCGCTTCGAAATCATCCGCGAGATCGGCAAGGGGGCGATGGGCCAGGTGTTCCTGGCCAACGACCCGAAGATCGAGCGCAAGGTCGCGATCAAGACGATCGTCCTGCCGCCCGGGACATCCGAGGACGAGGCGCGCGAGACCAGCCAGCGCTTCCTGCGCGAGGCGCAGGCCGCGGGCAAGCTCCTGCATCCGAACATCGTGACGATCTTCGACGTCGGCGAGGAGGCCGGCGTCTCGTTCATCGCCATGGAATACATCGAAGGGGAGACGCTGGAGAAATACACCAAGCCGGAGAGTCTCCTGTCGCTGCGGCGGGTGCAGGAGATCGTCGAGCAGGCCGCCTCGGCGCTCGATTACGCGCACCAGAACCACGTCATCCACCGCGACATCAAGCCTGCAAATCTGATGATGCTGAAGGGTGGCGTCCTGAAGGTGACCGACTACGGCCTGGCCAAGAACCCGTCCGCGAACCTGACGCAGGCCGGCGTGCTCCTCGGGACACCCAGCTACATGTCCCCCGAGCAGATCCAGGGGCACGAGCTGGACGGCAGGAGCGATCTCTTCTCGCTCGGCGTGGTGCTCTACGAGCTCCTGACCGGCGTGCGCCCGTTCGAAGGAGATTCGATCTCGACGATCATCTACCGCGTCCTGTACGAAGACCCGCGCCCGCCCGCCGCCTACAACACGGCGCTGCCGCCGGAGCTCAACGGCATCCTGGAAAGGGCGCTGGATAAGGAGCCGGACAGGCGTTATCAGACCGGCAGCGAGCTGGTCGCCGAGCTCGCCAAGGCGTTTGCGGGGCTGCCTCCCGAGACGCTGTCGCGGGCGTTCCCGGGGATGTCGCGTCCGCCCTCGGGAGCGAGGACGGCGCAGTCGTCGGGGACGCTGAATCGCCCGGGCCGGGGCGGGCCGGGGCGGCGCGGCGACCGGACGACGCGCGATCGGCGCGGGGAGGTCGTCGCGGCGATCCCGGCGGAGCCGGGGTTCGCCGCCCGTCACTCGATGAAGATCGCGGCGGTCGTGGCGCTCGCGGTCCTGGGGCTGGTGTTCTTCCCGCGGCTGGTGAACCGTCACGAGCCGGGACTCGACTCGGGCGGAGCGAATGATGGGGCCACCGCCGAGGTGACGTCGGCGTCCGTGGGAGGAGCGCCGCCTGCCGGCGGCCGGAACGGCATGGTGTCGGTCGAGGTCTCGACCATCCCGCACGGCGGCACGATCACGATCGATTCGACGCGTCTGGCCGAGCCGAAAGTGGTGCTGGCGCTCTCCGACACGCGGCCGCACGACATCGTCGCGCAGGCCGGCTGCCGCCGGGCGGTGGCGGCGATGACGGCGTCCGACCTGGCGTCCTTCAAGGGGAACCTGGTGATGGAGTTGAAACCGCGTCAGGAGGAGGTGATGATCGCCTCCGAGCCGCCCGGGGCGCGCATCCGCCTGAACGGGCACGACACCGGCAAGGTGACCCCCGCGGTCCTGGCCCTCGACGGCTGCGAGGAGCGCAGCCTCGATCTGGTGCACGAGGGGTACCGCCCATGGAACGCCACCTACAAGCCGGACGACGACTTCGACGGAATGGTGAAGACTCTCAAGACGATCCGGCTCGACGCCATCCCGGCCGGCACCCTGCGGATCAAGAAGCCGCCGGACTACGACCTCGATATCTTCGCGGGGGACAAGCGGATCGGCAAGGCGGGGGAGGCCCTCACCCTGACCGAGGGGAAATACAGCCTGACCTTCAAGAACGACAAGGTGTTCGTGAAGGAGACGGCCCAGGTGACCGTCGAAGGGGGCAAGGAGTCCCAGCCGGTCATCACCTTCCCGGCCCTCGGCACGCTCACGGTCCAGGCGCAGCCGAGCAACTGCAAGGTCTTCGTGGACGGCGTCTACGTCGATGTCACGCCGGTGCTCGAGCTGCCGATTGCGTCCGGCGGCCACCATGTCAAGGTCGTGTTCGTACCGAACGGTGCCGAGCAGGAGCAGGCGGTCGCGGTGACCGGCGGAAAGAACGCGCTCGTGACGGTGAAGTTTTGAGTCGAGAGCTCCGGGCCTCGATCCTGGCCCCGGCGCTGGCGGTCCTGCTGTGCACCACGGGCGCCTCGGCCCCCGCCGCGACCCAGCCGGACGACGACCGGCCGCTCGACGCCCGCACCTTCAGCCAGGGGATCGACGCCGTCAAGCAGGGGAAGCGCGACGAGGGGATCCGCATCCTCAGGAAGCTCTCCCAGGATTTTCCCGACAGCCCGTTCGCCTCGCAGGCTCTCCTGAAGGCGGCCGACCTGATCTATCCGGTGGCCGCCTGGGACCAGGTCGGCTCGGCGTCGTCCCAGGCGATCAAGGACGCCTCCGACCTGCTCCTGGCGCTGTCGCAGAAATACCGCTCCTCCCGGGAGGCGCCCAAGGCGCTGGTCAAGCTCGGCTACCTGTTCCTTGAGCCGGCGAATCCCAAGGCCGACCTCGACGAGGCCTGCGGCCGCTTCGCCACGGCCGCGCAGGTCTACCCGGACAGCGACTCGGCCGACGACGCCTACTTCGGGTCCGGCATGTGCGAAACGCTGCGCGGCCGGCCGGCTTTGGCGGCGGACTTCTTCGCGCGTCTGATGGACGAGAGCCCGGCGAGCCCGCTGGCCGCCGAGGCGCTGTATCGCTACGGTGTCGCCCTGTCGCACCTGGACGATCCGACCGAGGCGATGCTGGCCCTCGAGCGGGTGCGCACGCGCTACTCCGATTCGCGCTTCGCCCCGCGCGCCCTCGACCGGATCACCCTGCTGCACCGCCTGCGCGTGCAGCCTGCGCTCCTGCGCGCGGGGGCCGGGCCGAAGCAGCTGAGCCCTCCTCCCGCCCAGAAGATCGGCCCGGCGCCGCCCGCCGCCGGCCTCGAACCGGAGCTGTTCCGGCTCGACGCAACGTACGGAGCGCCGCCGGCGACGCGCGCCGCGTCCACCAAGAGCGAGGACACCAGCTTCCGCGGCGCCAGCGACATCGCGGTCGATGCGCAGGGTCTCCTGGTCCTGGCCAGCCCGAAGACACCCGGCGTGTTCCGCCTCGATCCTAAGGGGCGCGTGCAGGAGCGCATCCCGCATCCCTCCCCCGACTACGTCGCGGTGGGGGACGGCCTGGCGGTCTATATCTCGGGCGGCGGCCAGATCGCCTTGAACGCCAAGAACTGGAGCGGCCCCGACCTGAAATCGTACGACGGACGGCCGCCGCGCGAGTTCGGTCCTGTGGCCACCGACCTGTCCGGCCGCGTGTACCTTCTCGATCCGCGCGACAACATCCTGCTGATCTACGACCGCTCCCGGCGCCTGGCCGGCTACATCCGCCCGGACGTGAAGGAGGGACGCTTCGCCGATCTGGCGAAGAACGAGGACGGCGGCGTGTTCGTCCTCGAGTCGCGCTTCAAGTTCGCCCTCGAGCTGACGCAGGGGAAGACGACGCGCAAGGTCAACCTCGCAGGGCTCGGCGCCACCGAGCTGGTCGCCCTGGCGGCCGACGGCCTCGGCGATCTCTACCTCCTGGACGGTCGGAGCGGCTTCGTGTACGTCGCCTCCCCGACCGGGGAGCGCATCACGGTCATCCGCCCGCCGAAGGAGGCGCTCTCCCGTATCGGCGAAGCGTCGTCGGTGGCGGTGGACGCCATCGGACGGGTCTACGTGTCCGGCCGCAAGAGCCCGGCGGTCCTGAGGTTCCAATGACGGCCCGGCGCGCGCTTCGGTTCCTGTTCGCGGCGTCCCTGCTGGGCGTAGTCGCTGTCTCCTGCCTCCCCGCGTTCGCGCAGGAGGAGGAGGACCTCACCGCCGACCTGAAGACGATGCGCGCCGCCTTCAACCGGGCGCGCGAGAGGCTCGACAACCTCGACTTCCTCGGCGCCGCGCGCGAGCTGTCGTCGATCATCGAGCCGCGCAAGGACAAGAAGGCGAAGGACCTCAGCGTCGAAGAGATGCGCCTGCTCTGCACCGCCTACGACATGCGGGCGCGCGCCCAGTTCAACCTCGGCAACGCGCGCGGCGCCGAGGCCGACTTCACGGCGCTTCTGAAGCTCAACCCGGCCTACGCCATCGACCGCCAGACGGTGTCGCCGAAAGTCGTCGACCTGTTCGACCGGGTGCGCGCCAAGATCGCCGGGATCCTGACCCTGCTGGTCGATCCAGCGAAGGCGCACGTGCTGGTGGACGGCGAGCCGGTCGAGCCGCAGGAGGGGGGGAAGGTGCCGCTCCTGTCCGGCACCCGCACGCTGCGCATCGAGGCTGACGGCTACGATCCGTACGAGGAGATGTTCGCGGTCGTGGCCGGGGCCGAGACGCGCAAGGAGGTGCGTCTGCGCCCGAACCGCCGCGTGCTGCAGTTCGTCACCGTCCCCGCCGGTGTTTCGGTCACGATCGACGGGAAGCCGTACGGGACGAGCGCGGGGCCGCCGACCCCCGACTCCCAGGAGATGGCGCGGCAGGCCGGCGCGGATCCGCAGAACGCCTCCGCCCCTCTCCTCCTTCCGATGGTCACGCCCGGCGATCACAAGGTCGGCTTCGACAAGGACTGCTACACCAGCCGCACCCTCACGGTGAAAGTGTCGCTCGATCCCGAGGCCAACGCCCCGCTCAAGTTCACGCCGGTCATCCTGCAGGAGGCCAAGACCGAGGTGCGTCTGACCTCGACGCCTTCGGGAGCCGATGTCTTCGTGGACGGCGACAAGAAAGGGACGACGCCGTTCACCATGCAGGGGCTGTGCGGCGGCGAGCGCGATCTTTGGGTGGTCAAGCAGGACGTCGGCTCCTGGTCCGAGCGCATCCGCCTGATCCCCGGCGAGGTGAACACGCTCGACGTCCGCCTGCGTCCGACGCTCATCTACCTCGGGACGTTCCGTCTCGACGAGTGGGGCCGGGCGACCTGGAGCGACGAGGACAAGCCTCTCCTGGACGAGCTCAACAAGGGGCTCAAGACCCTGAACATCGTGCGTACGCCCGAGATCCTGCAGGGTCTGCGCGACTCGGTCATCAAATGGATGATCACCGCCCCCGGCGAGGTGCGCGCCGGCACGATCCTGTCGCCGGCGCTCCTGGAAGAGATTGCGTCGAAGGCCAGGGCCGACCTCGTCCTGGCCGGCCTGACGCTCGGCGGCGACGCGGACAAGTCGTGGACCCTGGGCCTCTACTCCGTCCTGCACCACGCCCCCGACGTGGTCGCGCTGCGCGCCGACAAACCGGAAGCGGCGCGCGATTTCGTGCGCCGTCTCGACACGGCGCCGTCCCTGTCGGGCCCCTGGTGGGGGATGGGGCTGGTGGACACGCTGCTCGACCCGGGACAGTTGGACGCCGACGGACCGCTCGCGGTGCGCGTCCTGCCCGGGGGGCCTGCCGCCAAGGGCGGGCTGCGCGCCGGCGACCGGGTCAAGGCGATCGGCAGCCGCAAGACCGGGAGCGTGCGCGACGTGCAGCAGGCGGTCGCCGCCGAGATGGCGCGGCCGGGCGGTCTCCGGCCGACGCTCGTCCTGGCGGTCGAAGGAAGCGGCGGTCCGCGGACCGTGCGGGTCGCCCCCGACGACGGTCCGATCGTCGTGCCGCTCAGCGATCCGGCGCTCCTCTACAACCGCGCCCTGGCCGAGTTCCGTCTGCGCGCGCGGGCGGCCGCCGACGAGGCGGAGAAGGGGGCGGCGCTCCTGAACCTCGGCGTGATCTACATGCACTTCCGCGCCTACGACAAGGCGGACGCGGAAGGGTTCGCGCGCGCCTCCCTCCCGGCGGTCGTGGGGGTGTCGCAGGGGACCGTCCTCTACTACCGCGGCCTGAACGCCCTGAGGCGGGGGAACCCCCAGGCCGCCCGCGAGGCCTTCCAGCAGGCGGCCGGCCAGGCGGGGAGCACCCTCGACACCGGCGACGGCCCCTCCGCCTCCGCAGCCGCAGCACGCATGCTCAAAGCGATCGAGTAAGTGCCGTGGCGGCTCCGCAAAACTACTGAATGCCCCTGCTCTTCATTAGCCCATCGTTCCAAGGGACCGTCAACCTGCACGCAGAAGCCGTCCGGGCGCCGGGGGGCGGGCGGGGCAGGGGCGTGGCGATTTTGAGCCGCGCCATGCGCGCTGGCGAGGCACTCAGTATGCCGCGCGAGCGAACATGAGCCGCGCCCCTGCCCCGCCCGCCCCCCGGCGCCTGGGTCTGCACCGGCGCCAAGGCAGGTTGACGAGGCCCTGACCGGACACTACATTTTCGAATCATGAACCGCGCCGCCTCTTCGTCCCGGCCCTCTTCTCCGTCCCCGCAGGGACGCGCCACCGGCGTCCCCGGACGGGTCGCACGCGAAGGGGATATCCGGTCGACCACGCTCCCGAACCTGTTCCACGAGTTCTCGGAGGTGCGCGTCACCGGCTTCCTTCACCTCACCGACGGAGACATCAAGAAGTCGATCCAGTTCGGCGAGGGACACGTCCTGTTCGCCTCCTCCAACCAGCGCGACGACCGCTTTTCGCAGTTCCTGCTGAAGTCGGGGGCCATCTCGCTGAAGAGCCTGATGCGGGCACTCGAGGTGATGATCGTCACCAAGGACCGCCTGGGCGAGGTGATGGTCCGGTTCAAGATGCTCACCAGCGAAGACGTCGAGAAGTGGATCCGCATCCAGGTGCGCGAGATCGTCTACTCGATCTTCCAGTGGACGCGCGGTCGCTACTCGTTCGAGAGCCGCGTCCCGAGCGCCGAGACGATCGTCATCGGCGCCCCGGCCGACATCATGCTCCTCGAGGCGGTGAAGCGGATCGAGTCCTGGGCCCGTGTCTACGAAGAGGTCGGCGGTCTCAACACCGAGTACCGCGCGACCCGCGACATGCCGAAGATCACGCGCGACCTGCCGCTGTCTCCCGAAGAGAAGGAGATCCTCCACATGTGCGACGCTCCGACGTCGCTCGAGGAGATCTGCGAAGCCAGCAAGCTCAACGACTACGATGTCTGCCGCACCGTCTGGGCGCTTCTCATCCTCGGCGCCCTGATGAAGTCGTAGATCCGGGACCGGTTGGGGGCCGCACCCTAACCGGGAAAATTCGACAAACAGACCCCCCGCATACAGACCGCCGCGCAAGACTTTCAGGGGCTAGTCGTCCGGAATGCCCCGATCCATCGGCATTCTGTCCCTATTGACGGATCGAAGCCGCGCCGGATATATGTTCTGCGCGTTCCTGCTCCAATCAGCAACAGCACGTCCAGATCACGTTGGAGGTCCAAGGAGATGGCCATTCGCCGACCCGATACCGCGCGCGGAGCCCTGGCTCTCGCCCTGTCGCTCTGCCTGGCGTCCGTTCCAGCCCTCACGACCTTCCGGCCCGCCCAGGCGGCGGGCGACGAGGAGGTCGGGCACGGTTCGATCCACGGCACGCTCTACCAGTCGGACGAGAAGGCGTCGCTGGCCGGGGGGAAGGTGACGGCGATCAACGTGCGGACCGGGATCAAGTACACCAGCGAGGAGACCACCGACAACGGCAACTACGACATCCGAGGCCTGCCGGCGGGCACCTACGACGTCGTGATCGAGGTGGGCGGGAACCTGTTCGTGGCGGACCACATCCAGGATGTCGGGCCGGGGGAGAGCGTGTCGAAGTCCTACTCCCTGCAGCCGTCGAAACCGGCGAACCGGACGATCCCCAAGTACCCAGCCCCCCAGGGAAGCGCGACGATCGTGGGCGAGACGACGCTCCAGTCGCCGCCGTTCTGGACCTCGACCTCGGGGAAGGTGCTCATCGGCGTCCTGTCGGCGGGAGCCGCGGTGGCGATTTACAACAACACGAAGGGCAACAACAACGCCAGCCCCTCGTCCCCCTGAACCGTGGGTCGTCCGCGGACGGCGCCTCCGAGGCGTCGCGCTGGCCTGCGCGCTCGCGGCGTGGACGGGAACGGCGGTCGCCGGGACGCTGGACGCGCCGCCTGAGGCCGATCCCGACCTGTCGACCGAAGGAATGCGCCGCGCCGGGCCGTTCCACCTGCGCCCCTTCGCCGTCCTCAAGGACGTCGGGTACGACGACAACATCCGCTTCGAGGCCCATACGCGCGAGGGGGACAGCACCGCCACAGCCGGCGCGGGGCTGGACGCCGTCCTTCTGGCGGGGGACCGCGGCGGCCTGCGGCTCTTCCAGGAGGCGGACTACGTGACCTTCCAGAAGAACACCGACCTCGATCACTGGAACGGGTCGGCGCGGGCGCGCGGCGTCCTGCTGCTGAAGCGCGCCGCGCTGTCGCTCGAGGAGCGCTACGCCTCCGATCGCGAGCGCCCCAGCAGTGAGATCGATCAGCGCATCCGCCGCGACAACAACGCCGTGACGGCCGGCTTCCGCACCCTCGGCCGGGGACGCCTGGGGCTCAAGTCGTACCTTCGCGACGAGCGCATCGATTACAGCACCGAAGACCCGACGCTGGGCGACATCGGCGCGCTGTTGAACCGCGACGAGACCACCCTGTCGGTGATCGGCGAAGTGAAAGTGCTTCCGAAGACGACGTTCACGCTCGAGGGGGCGGTGTCGAGCATCGCCTTCGACGACAGGAGGCAGGACCGCGACACACGCAAGCGCGCCCTCCTGCCCGGCTTCCGCTTCGACCCGACCGCAGCGGTGCAGGGGGATCTGCGCGCCGGTCCGCTGGTGATGACGGCGCCTGACCGTGACGGCAGCGACTACCACGGCATCGTCGGCGACGGACATCTGACGACGCGTGTGGGGCGGGCCGGCCGGGTGAAGACAGGCTTCGACCGCAACGTCGAGTTCTCGACCCTGGGGGACAACCTGTACTACGTCGGCACCCAGTGGTCGGCGGCCTACGAACAGTTCTTCTCCCGCCGGGTGAGCGGCGAGGTCTATTACAGCCGGGGATTCAACCATTACCCGAAGGAAGTCATGAGCGTGTCCTCGCCAGGCGTGCTGCTGATCCACGACGACCGCCTGACCACCTGGCAGACGACCGTGCGTTACCGCACGAATCCCCAGATGACCATCGGAATCACCGCCTCCCGCGTGACGCGCGACTCGACGGACGACTTCTACGACCGGACCCGGAGCTTCTACACGTTCGGCACGACTTACAGTTTCTAGGTGAGCCCATGACGCGAACTCCAGCAGCTCTTTTCGCAGCGCTCCTGCTGCAGGGCACGCTCGTCCACACGATCGCGGAGCCCACTCCGCCGCCGGCCGCCATCCTGCCGCCCCTCGAGACCGGGGTCGACGCCGCAATCCCCCTGGCGACGATCGCCGGCCCGGAGCACCCGGTCGGCGCCGAGGATCTCCTGGAGATCAGCGTCTTCGAGATCCCCGAGCTGAACCGCATCGTGCGCGTCTCCGAGAAGGGGACGATCTCCCTGCCGCTCCTGGGAGAGATGGAGGTCAAGGGGCTCACCGCGATGCAGCTCGAGGACCACCTGAAGGAGGCGCTGAGCCAGAAGTACCTGCAGGACCCCCAGGTGTCCGTGTTCGTGCGCGAGTTCGGCAGCAAGAAGGTGTCGGTCATCGGCGCTGTCGGCAAGCCCGGCGTCTATCAGATGCTCGGCCCGCGCACGCTCCTCCAGGTGCTGTCCGAGGCCGGCGGCCTCGAGAAGGAGGCCGGCTCGCACCTGTTCGTCATCCGCGCCGTCGCCGGCGGCGCCACCGACGC
>DASQAT010000051.1 GCA_035635555.1 Candidatus Dormiibacterota bacterium | reverse complement strand
CCCCCGTGGAGGCCCCGTGGGGCGGCTACAAGCAGTCCGGGTTCGGGCGCGAGCTCGGTCCGCACGGCCTCGACGAGTACCTGGAGGTCAAGCACGTCTACATCAACCTCGACGAGCGGCCGATCGGGTGGTACAAGTAGCCGGGGATGCGCGAACCCCGTCCCGTTCCGATGCACCCCCCCAGGTTCTTCCTCAAGCACCTGGCCCGGAGCGCCGGCGTGGCCGGGGTGGTCGTCATCGGATCTCTCGGTCTGGGTGTGCTCGGATATCATCGCTTCGGCGGTCTCGACTGGCTCGATGCCCTCGTCAACGCCTCGATGATTCTGGCGGGGATGGGTCCCGTCGATCCGATCACCTCGGTGTCGGGCAAACTGTTCGAGTCGTTCTACGCCCTGTTCAGCGGCGTGACCTTCCTGACCATCGCCGCCGTCCTGCTCGCACCCGCGGTGCACCGCTTCCTGCACCGATTCCACCTGGAGCTCGCGGACGAGCCGCCCGAGAAGAAGAGTTGACGCGTGACGTGCATGCAATCCAGGCTGCTCGACATGCGGGACTGCCGTGACGGCGCTCTTGCAGCGATCCATCGCGACATGCTCGAGCTCGATCTGTCGCAGCAGCCACGCTGGTTCCGCCCCCTCCTGACGAAGAGCCGCGCCCTGCAGGCCATGACCGGCTACGACCACTGGTCGCGCGCCTGGGAATATCCCTGGGCGGTCCTGGCCGCCGACCTGGGGCCGCGGCCGCTCGCTGTGCTCGACGTGGGTGGCGGGGGGAGCCCGTTCTCCCTCTACCTCGCGGCCCGCGGTCACGAGTCACACGTGGCCGACCCGTCCCTCGATCAGGGGACGAGCTTCGTTTTCGATCCGAAAAAGAGCCTGTACAGGAACACCCGCTCCCTGGCCAAGCGGCTGATCTTCCGCGCCGCCGGGATCCACTCGCTGTGGGGGCTTCCAGGCGAAGACGGCCGGCGCCCCGTCCGCTATCATGCCTGCCCGGCCGACCGGCTCGATTTCGAAGACCGGCGCTTCGAAAGGGTGTTCTGCCTGAGCGTCATGGAGCACATTCCACGGGCCGCCTGGAAGGGCTGCATGCGTGAGTTCGAGCGTGTCCTGAAACCCGGCGGCCGACTGGTCATCACGCTCGACATGACCCCCGAAGAGGCCGATGACCGGGTCTACGGGGAGCTCCTGGCCCACTGCACCCTCGCGCTCCTCGGCGACCCCCGGTACGACGTGCCGATCGGGAAGGAGAGCAAGGCGGCGCGACACCCGGGGCACGGGTACGAGACGCTCGGGATGGTCTGGGAGAAACGCGGCGGGGGCGCGGCCGGGGATGCAGGACGATGATGACGATCGTCCTTCTCACGCTCTCCAACATCTTCATGACCTTCGCCTGGTACGGGCACCTCAAGTACAAGTCCTCGCCGCTGTGGAAGGCGGTCCTCTTCAGCTGGCTCATCGCCTCGTTCGAGTACTGTCTTCAAGTACCCGCGAACCGTTACGGCAGTGCCCGGTTCACGACCACCCAGCTCAAGACGATCCAGGAGGTCATCACGCTGGCCGTGTTCTGCGTCTTCTCGGTCCTGTATCTTCGGGAAGACTTGAAGTGGAACTACCTCGCAGGATTCGGCCTGATGATCCTGGCGGTCTTCGTCATCTTCAAGAAGTGGTGAGCTTCCGCGAGGCCCTGCGCTTCTGGGTGAAGCTCGGGTTCATCAACTTCGGCGGACCGGCCGGACAGATCGCCATCATGCACCGGGAGATCGTCGAGCGCAGGCGCTGGATCCCGGAGGAGCAGTTCCTGCGCGCCCTCAACTTCTGCATGATCCTCCCCGGGCCGGAGGCCCAGCAGCTCGCCGTGTATATCGGCTGGCTCCTGCACGGCACGGCCGGCGGCATCGCCGCCGGCGTGCTCTTCGTGGTGCCTTCGATTTTCGTCCTGCTGGTCCTGAGCTGGCTGGTGGCGGCGCACGCCGATGTTCCGGCTGTGGCGGGCCTGCTCTACGGCGTGCGGCCGGTCGTGATCGCCATCGTGGCCGAGGCGGTGCTGCGGATCGGCCGAAGGACCCTGCGCCATCCGGCCCTGTACCTCTTCGCGGCGGCGGCCTTCATCGCGATCGCCTTCTTCGCCGTGCCGTTCCCGCTCATCGTGGCGGCGGCCGCCGCCTCAGGCATCCTCCTCGAGCGCGCGCTTCCGGAGGCCGTCCGCGCGCGCGGCGCAGGCACGCCCGATGCGGAACGTCCCGTCGCCGGCGCGAATCGAGCGGTGCCGGGAGCCCGGTCCGCCCCGACCGGATCGTCCTACCCGCCGGCCGGACGCGCCGCGCGGATCGTTCTCCTGTTCGCCGCGCTGTGGGCGCTGCCCGTGGGCCTCCTCCGCCTGTGGCGGGGAGGCGGAGACGTCCTCGTGAAGGAGGCCCTGTTCTTCACCCGGGCCGCGCTCATCACCTTCGGCGGCGCGTACGCCGTCCTCAGCTACATCGCGCACGTGGCGGTGAACGTGTACGGCTGGCTGACCGCCGACCAGATGATCCAGGGTCTGGCCCTCGCCGAATCGACCCCCGGACCGCTCATCATGGTCACCCAGTACGTCGGCTTCATCGGCGCCTGGAACCAGGCGCACGGTCTCAGCCCGCTCGCCAGCGGCGTGCTCGGCGCGCTGATCACGACCTACGTCACCTTCCTCTTCTGCTTCATGTTCATTTTCGTCGGGGCGCCGTACGTGGAGGCGCTCGCCGGGAATCGCAGGCTGCAGGCCGCCCTGGTGGGAGTGACGTCGGCCGTCGTCGGCGTGATCCTGAACCTCGCGACGTTCTTCGGCGCGCATGTGCTGCTCCCCGCGGGCCGCGGCCTCGACGTGTTCGCCCTGGTCCTGGCGCTCGCATCGCTCGCCGCGATCGTGCGGTTCAGGCTGCCGATTCAGTATCTCGTCCCTGCCGGCGCACTGGTCGGGATGGCCTGGTCGCTCCTGAACCGGTGACCGCCCGCTCGATCCCCGGCCTCGTCCCTCCCGGGGCCTTCTTGACGTCGCAGCAACGGGCGGGCCTCACCCGTGGTAGAGTTTCGGCGGTTTTGCCGGTCCGGTCCGATTCCAACACTCTAGCTGGAGGAGCAGATGGCAGCCAAGAAAGGTCGAAAGCCGAGCGCCGCTTTCATGAAGCCGCTGATGCCGAGCGACGCGCTCGCCGAGGTCATCGGGTCGAAGGCGTTGCCGCGCACGCAGGTGACCAAGAAGCTGTGGGACTACATCAAGAAGAACAAGCTCCAGGACAGCAAGAACCGCCGCATGATCAACGCGGATGAGTCGCTCAAGAAGGTCTTCGGCGGCAAGAAGCAGGTCAGCATGTTCGAGATGACCAAGCTGGTCTCCAAGCACCTCAAGTAAACCTCGTCGCGCGGATCACCCGTCTCCGCGGCCGCCCGAGTCCGCGCAGGCTCGGGCGCCAGGACAGAAGCCGCGAGTGACGGAGTCCGCTCCTCCGCCCGACGGGCGGCCGGCGTCCGATGGCGCCGGCGCTCCGAGCCCGCGGGCGGAGGGGTTGCTCCGAGGGGGAGTTCGATGAGCGAGATGACCTCTGCTCCGGGCGCGCACGGAGCGACGCCACCCCCGCTCCTCGAACCGCCACCGGTCGTCACCTCCTCCTCCGGCACTCAGGCCGGTTCGGCCGCTCCGGCCGAGCCGCTGGTCCCCTGGATCTCGATCTGGACCCGCCCGCGCGCCACGCTCCGGCAGATCCTCGACTCCGACCCGCGCCGCTCGGTGTACCGGCTCGCCGCCCTGGGTGGTGTGGCCGGAGCTCTGAGGCTCGCGTCCACCTCCGGCTTCGGTGACACACATCCCGCGTCGGTCGTCCTCGTCGTCTGCATTGCGGGCGGGGCCGTCGGCGGCATCCTGGCCCTGTTCCTGTTGACGAGCCTGGTGGGTCTGGCGGGCCGCTGGCTGGGGGGCCAGGGACGCATGTCCGCGGTCATGGCGGCTCTGGCGTGGAGCTACGCGCCGGCGATCTGGGGCCTCGCGCTCTGGCTGCCGAGAGCCGCGCTCCTCGGTGAGAAGACCTTCCAGTCCCTCCCCGCGACCATCGAGGGGAACCCGCCCGCGGCGCTTCTCTTCGGATTCCTGCAGCTGGCGCACGACCTGATCGGCATCTGGGGATTCCTGATCACGCTGAAGTGCATCGCGGAGGCAGAGCGTTTCTCCGCCTGGAGGGCGTTCGGCGCGTTCGTGCTTGCGGGACTGATGGTCGGCGTTCCGGTCGGCCTGGTCCTGGTGGCGCTGCAGGCGTTGAGCTGAATTTTTCTAGGCGCCTTCGACCTGCTCGAGCAGGGAGCCCAGGAAGGCGGCCCGCCATGCGATCCGGTCGGTGCGCACCCTTTCGCTCACGGCATGCGCCCCTTCCCCTTCGACACCGAGACCGTCGAGGATCGGAACACCGAGCGCGGCGCAGTACGACCCGTCGCTCCCCCCTCCGGTCGATCCTTCCCGCAGGTCGAAGCCAAGCTCCCCCGCCACCCGCCGGGCCTTCCCGTACAGGGAGGCGATCGCCTCGGTGCGGACCATGGGGGGGTGGGTCAGGGCCGCCTCGACGCGCAGGCGGGCCTTCGGGTGGCGCGTCCGCAGATTGAGGACGGCCGTCTCCACGCGTCTCCACTCCGGAAGCGACGGGACGCGCACGTCGAACTCGGCGCGCGCCTTGGGTGCTATGACGTTCTTCGCCACGCCCCCCCCGATGAGTCCCGCGTGCAGCGTGGTCCCGGCCGGCCCCGATTCCAGGAGCTTGACCGCCAGAACCTGCGCCGCCAATTCCTCGATGGCGTTGACCCCCTTCTCCGGGTCGATGCCGGCGTGGGCCGCGACCCCCTGCACCTCGACGACGACCCGACCGACTCCCTTCCGCTCCGTCTTCGCCCCGCCGTCCGGATTGCTCGGCTCGAGTCCCAGGACGTAGCGCGAGCCGCGAGCCTCCGCCTCGATGTGCGCGCGCGACGCCGGGCTCCCGGTCTCCTCGTCGCCGCTGAAGAGACAGACGACCGGCAGGCAGGGCCTGAGGACGTTCTCCCTGGCCGCCCGCGCCAGGAGAACGCAGAGCACCAGCCCAACCTTCATGTCGAAGACACCCGGCCCGAAGGCCCAGGAGCCCTCGACGCGGAACGGGCGACGGGCCGCCTCCCCGTCCGGCCAGACGGTGTCGAGGTGACCCAGGAGCATCGCGGGGCGCCCGCCTTGGGAGCCGAACGCCGCCCTCAGGACATCGCCGGCCCTCTCCTGACGGAGGATGTCGACGCTCGCGCCCGCCTCCCGAAGCTCCGCGGCGAGGAGCGCCGCGACCCGGTCGACCCCCCCCTTGTCCGATGTCGGCGAGTCGATGGCGACCAGTCGCCCGAGCAGATCGAGGGTCCGGTCCCCGCGTGCCTCGAAATAGGCGAGAAGCTCCCGCGCCCGGCTCATCGACTGGTCACCGCCCGGAGCGGTCCTCAGAGGGATTTCAGGAGGGGTGCGACCTTCGCGAAGGCCTTGAGGTGCGTTTCGACGTCGGCCTCGGTGTGCTGCACCGTGATCGTCCACTGTTCGTCGGGGCCGGGCGGCTGAGGGATGATCCCTTCGTTCAGCATCGCCAGGTACCAGGCCTGCGAGGCGAGCTTGTCGACGGAGGCCCAGTCGCGGTAGTCCTTGATGACGTCCTTCCTGAAGTTGATCGTCCCCATGCAGCCGACTCCGTTGGCGTAGCAGGGCATGCCGTGGTCGCGGATGATCTGGCTGTACCCGTCGACCAGTCTCTTGTTGAGGGAGAACACCCGGCGGTACGCCTCGTCGGTGAGGATCTCCTTGAGCGTCACCTCGGCCGCCGCGAGGGTGACCGGATTGCTGGCATAGGTGCCGACATGAATGACGCGGAGCGAGTTCAGCTCCTCCATGATCTCCGCCGAGGCGCCGAACGCGGCCAGAGGCATCCCCCCGCCGATCGCCTTCGCCAGGACGGTGATGTCCGGTCTGACCTTGAAATACTCGGTGGCGCCGCCGCGCGCGATCTTCACGCCGGTCTTCACCTCGTCGAAGATGAGCAGGGCGCCGAACTCGCTGCACAGCGCGCGCAGACCGGGCAGGAAGTCCGGCAGCGGCTCGGTCACTCCCATGTTCATCATGATCGGCTCGAGGATGAGACAGGCGACCTCGTTCAGGTGCTCTTCGAACAGGGCGCGCACCCCCTTCAGGTCGTTGAAGGAGGCGACCAGCGTGTGGGCGTAGGACTCCTCCGGGATCCCCTCGCTCCAGCTGACCACGCGCGGGCGGGATCGAAGGCCGGCCAGACGCAGCGGTGGCTTGTTGGAGACGAGGACTGTGTCGTGCGCCCCGTGGTATCCCCCCTCGAACTTGATCACCTTGGACCGCCCCGTGTAGCCGCGCGCCAGCCGGATGGCGTGCATGGTCGCCTCGGTCCCGGAGTTCGCGAAACGCCACTGCTCCTGGCCGAAGCGCTCCTTCAGCTCCTTCGCGACGGACATCTCCAGACGGTGCGGCATGGCGTGCAGGGTGCCGCGCTTCGCCTGCGACTCGATCGCCTGGACGACTTTGGGGTGGGCGTGGCCGACGAGCAGCGCACCGAACGCGTTGGAGAAATCGGTGTACCGGTTGCCGTCGGCGTCCGTGATCACGGCACCGACCGCCGTCTCGATGAAGATCGGGTTCGGGTCGACCACCCTGAAGTTGGAGGACACGCCGCGAGGCAGGAGGCGCTTCGCCTCGCCGTGCAGCTCGCGGGATTTCCTCGTCCGTTCGATGTAGCGGTTGACGATCGCGTCGTAGGTGCTGGACATCCTGCGTACCTCCCCGCCGCCCGGTACCGGGACCACCCGTCGTTGGGGGGTTCTGTCCCATGCAGGCCGGTCCGGCGGGGGGACACCGGGACTGCCTCGGCCTGGTGCAGATGGTGCGGCTGAAGCGCCGAGTCTACCAGAGAAAGAGAAAACCCGGAAGCGTCTGCGGCGCAGCGCGCCGCCCCGGCTGGACCTGCGCCGGGACTTCCGGGTTCGGTGGCCGGCCGGTATTCCTCAGGCGGAGATACCGAGCGGCCCGATGACCGTGGGTCCGCCTAAGTTGCCGCCACCTCACGGGTCCGGTCGAACACCTCGCTTCTACTGTGATAACTCATCTGCTGGACCACCTCCTTTCTCGTGTACCGGAGAAGATACTCCGGTCGGAGGAGGCCCGCAACTCACTGCGCGTCGTTTCGCGGGGGGGCGGACGGGTCCGGCGGGGCGAGGCGGCCGGCGGTGGCGGGGACCGCCGGGATCGACGGCGCCTCGGATTCCTCCGGCATGCCGGCCCAGACCTCGTCCCCGAACGGGGCGTCGAAGCGGACGTCCGAGTACTCCACCACCGCCTCGAGCGGTCCGATCGTGGCGGCCACGTCCGAGGCATGCGTCTCGCGGCGCGTCGCGACGCGCACGCCGCCGAATGTCCTGTGGTCGGACCAGAGCGACAGCCAGTAGGACCGGTCCTCCCCGCGGTACGAATGGATCCGGTCGATGAGGTGGTTCACGCGGCTCACATAGAGGTCGTGCCAGTCGTCCTTGCGCGACGGGTCCTTCTCATCGAAGGTGAGCCTCACGACATCGCACTCGTCGGACGGCACGTGGCCCGCCCGGGGAGGCGTCCTCTCTCCTCTGTACTGCAGGCGCGATTCCGTGTCGAGCAGGTTCCAGGGAAGAAGAAACGTGAAGCGCGCGATCCGCATGAAGGCCCGCGGGAACTCGAGCTGCGTCGGCTCGGTCACCGGGGCGCCCGACCGGATGACCTCGATGCGCGAGCCCGCCACCCTCACCACCTGGAGTTCAGCCCCCTCGAGGTCCTGGGCGAACGATCTCTCGCCGGCGCCGAGATCGATCCGGTGCACCTGGTGCACGATCTTCTGCGGCTCCTTCCCGCCGGCGTAGAGCTGCAGCCTGTACGTGTACTCGACGTTGTGGTGGGCGCTCCAGGCGGTGTGGGGGCCGTACGCCTCGAACATCGCGAGGACGACGTCCTCGGCCTGCGGGTCGGCGATCGCCTGCAGGCGCTCGGACACGAGGTCGGGCGGGCCTTCCCCGCAACCCCAGACCGAGGTCGACGCGACCAGCGTCGGGACCAGCAGGGCCAGAAGACCGAGCGCCCGCGGACCGGCGCCCGCCTGCCCGCGACAGGCGGCGTTGCTGCAGGACAGGCGATACCGCCGCGCCGCGATGTAACGGTAGACGCGGTCCATCACGAAGGGGACACCCGGTATCCTGTAGAGGCCGGACACCCACGAGAGTCCATCCAGAACGCCGAACAGGATGCGCCAGCCCTCCGCCCCCTTGTGGACCGATCCGTCGGGAGTGTAGACCCACATCTGGCGCAGCGCGTCTTCGCGGTCGATGCCGGGGAAGCGCGTCGTGACCGACGGATCGTGCACCGACACCCACTCGATCGCCCTTTTCGAATCGCGCCGGATCATCCGATCCCGCCAGCGTATGCAGAACCTGCAGTCGCCGTCGTACAGCGCGACGTAGCGGGCCGGGGCGCTCACCGCGCGCCTCCCCGACCCGGGGGGGGCGGGCTCGGGGCGGGTTTCACCAAGGGTGTCGGGTTCGGACCGAGCCAGGTGACCCCTCCCTCCCGATCGACGCGGAACATGAAGCGTCCCGTCAGGACCAGGAGCGGCGCTAAGACCGGCTGGCGCATCACCAGGGCCACGTCGGTGGGAGCCGGGAGATCTCCCTTGTCGTGCTCGTGCAAAAGCGGCGCGCCGGGCGCGCGCGGCAGGAGCGACAGGGAGGCCACGCTGTCGTGCAGCCTGTCAACGGAAAGTACCTGCCGGCCGTTCGCCGCGACCCTGACGATGAAATCGCGCCCGATCACGATGCTCGGCGGCGTGGCGGGCGCGGGCGCCGCCTCATCCGGCTTCTGCGAGATGACGTACACCGTGAACGTGGAGTCCTTCTCCCGGATCACCGCGTCCACGAACGGCGGCCCGGCCTCGGGACGGCTGAGCGTCGCGCTCTCGGCCTCGTCCAGGGCGCGGCTGTACGCCTGGATCGTCGCCGGGGCCGATCGCGGCGGCACGATCAGGCCGAGCGTCCCCACCTGCCCGGAGTCCGGGCTGAAGGTGGTCTCGCCCACGATCGAGAGCCCGCCGCGGGCAGGGGCGGCCATGCCGGGCTCCTTCGTCAGATCCTTGAGGCAGACGACGCGCCAGCCGGCGCTGTCCGGGAGGACCACGGTGCGGTCCGAGGGAGGCGCGCCGCTTCCCTGGGCCTTGAGGAGATCGGCCGTCCGGTCAACAGCCTGCAGGTAGAGGGCGATCAGACGCCCGCGTTCCTGCAACGACAGCAGCGTCTCCTCCGCCGGCCGGTCGGCCTGCGCCGATGCGGTGGCCGGGGAGACGATCAGGCAGGCCAGCGCGAGGCCCGCGCGCAACAGCGCGGCCGTGCAGCATGCTCCCCGCAGCGACACCCTCATCCCGTCCCTCCCCGGAGTAGACATCCAGTCTACACCAGCCCATCGGCCGGAAACGGAGGGCCGGAGCACGCTTGAAGGACCCGTTTCGATCCCGTATCATGGCCGGTCTTGACCACTCTTCACGGAACAGGGTGATGGCGGGAAATCTGGCGGGCGACCTCAGGGCGCTCATCGCGGGACAGGTGCTGGACGACCAGGCCCTCCGCGCCGACGCGAGCAGCGATTTCGGCCGGATGATCAGGCGCGTCCCGGGGGTCGTGGTCCGGCCGTCCTCGACCCAGGACGTCGCGGAAGTCATCCGCTACGCCCGCAAGAACTCCGTGCCGGTCGCCACGCGCGGCGAGGCGCACACCCAGAGCGGCCAGGCCACCGTGGCGGACGGGATCCTCATCGACCTGACCTCCCTCGATCGCATCCTCTCGATCGATCCCGTGGGTCTTCTGGCGGACTGCCAGGCCGGCGTCAAGTGGGAGACCCTGGTGCGCCAGGCGATTCCGCAAGGACTCGTGCCGCCGGTCCTGACCAACAACCTCGGCGTCACGGTCGGGGGAACGCTGTCGGTCGCCGGGCTGGGGGTGGCCTCCTTCCGCTTCGGAGCGCAGGGGGACAACGTCACCGAGATCGAGGCGGTCACAGGCCTGGGGGACATCGTGGTCGCGTCGGAGTCGCGTGAGCACGCGGTCTTCGATGCGGTGCGTTCGACCTTCGGGCAGATCGGCGTGATCACGCGCGCCCGGTTGAAGCTGCGCCGCTGCAGGCCCAGGACTCGCACCTATTTCCTGTTGTACGACGATCTCGGGGCGATCATGCGCGACGCCCAGCTCGCCATCGAGCAGGACCGGGTGGATTACATCGAGGCGACCTGCTCCCCCTGCCCGCAGGGGTTCAAGAGCACGCCCTCCGGCAAGGAGGCGTTCGCCGCCTGGTTCTTTCCCCTGCAGCTGACGGTCGAGTTCGAGCCGCAGTCGCCACCCGACGACGCGCGCGTCCTGCAGGGGCTCGCGCCGTACCGCCGCACCCACATCGACGACCAGGATCTCCTCGGCTTCGCCGCCCGCCTGGAGCCGCTGTTCGCCATCTGGAAGCGGATGGGGAACTGGGGGATGGCGCACCCGTGGACGGAAACGATCATCCCGTGGGGGGCGGCCCAGCCGTTCATCACGCAGGTCCTCGCCGGCCTGCCGCCCACCGCGCTCGGAGGGGGGCATGTCCTTCTCTGGCCTTGCCGCGGCACCGTGTCGCACATTCCCTTCTTCATGTACCCTCAGACACCGCTCGTGATGGGCTTCGGAATCCTGCCGGGAGTCCCGCCGGACCTCCTGCCGCAGGCGAAGGCGCGCCTGAACCTGGTGTCGGACATGAGCCTGGCGGCCGGCGCGAAGCGCTATCTCTCCGGCTTCATCGAGTTCGACCGGAAGCGCTGGAAGCAGCATTTCGGGACGCGCTGGGACGAGCTCTGCCGTCTCAAGACGACCTACGACCCGGACGGCGTCCTGAACCCCGGGTTCATCGACTACGGTCCGTGAGATCCCGATGAAGGTAAGGAAGGCGCGCGAGCAGGGCCTGGCGGGAGCCACGGTGCTGCGGGGGGTGGAGGGGTTCGGCGCCCACAGCCGCCTTCACACCGCCAAGATCCTGCGCCTCTCCGAAGACCTGCCCATCGTCGACGCCGCAATCCCGGAGGGACTCGCCACGATCGAGAAGGTCCAGATCCGGCTGTATCGCAGCGGCCAGATCCCGAAGCGGAGGACCTGAGGACATGGACGCGGCGACGGAGGCGCACGCCCTGCAGCGGAACGCCCGCTGGCCATCCTGGCGCGGCGGCCTGGGGCATGCCGGGCGGATTCTCCTCGGTGCGATCTTCCTGTTCTCCGGAATCGCCAAGGGACTCACTCCCTCCGAGTTCACGCAACAGGTGGCGGGATACGGCATCCTCGGTCCACGCCTGACGGCCCTCGCCGCCCCCGCCCTCATCGTGTTCGAGATCGTCCTCGGCGTGGCGCTGGTGTGCGCCGTGCGGCCGGTCCTGACCGCGGGCGCATCCATCGTCCTGCTGCTGATCTTCATCGGCATCGAGGCCTACGGCCTCTCGGCCGGTCGCACGGAGGCGTGCGGCTGTTTCGGGGCCTACTCGAGCAGGACCCCGGCGGAGGTGATCGGCGAAGATCTGCTGTTCGTCCTCCTGGGTGCGATCGCGATCTGGGGATCGAGGGGATGGGAAGGACTCCGAGCCGGCGGGGCCGGCGCCGTGCTGGTCGCGTCTCTCCTGATCTCGACGGCCTTCGTGGTCGCGTCCCCTTCGTTGCCGTTCTTCAACATTCCCGTCATCACGCGACTGGCTCCCGGGGCGGTCCTGGCGGACCTCAAACTCGAGAAGCGTCTGCCCGCGCTCGCCGAGGGGCGTCACCTCGTCGCCCTCTTCGACGTGACCGACGCGCGCGCGGCGGGGATCGCCGAGGCGCTGAACGCCCTCGCCGCGACGCAGGGAGCCCCGCCGATCCTAGGTCTCACGCCCTCGACCGAGCAGGAGATCGACGCCTTCCTGTGGACGGCGGTGCCGGCGTTCGAGGTCAAGCGAATCGACCGCGAGGTGATCCCCGTGCTCTACCGGAGGCTGCCGCGCTTCTTCCTGGTCGACTCCGGCCGCGTGACGGCGGTCTACGACGGCGCTCCCCCGGAGGCGAAAGACCTGCTATGATCGGAGGCCTCATGATGCTTGATATGGCCTCTCTCCGGACGATCCGTCTTCTGCCGGTCCTGGCACTGGCGCTCGCCGCGACCTCACCGGCGCTCGCGGACGCGATCGTGTGCAAGCCGAACTACGACTACAGCGTCGAGGTCGACGGCTCCTATCCGAAGAACGCCACCCTCTACCAGGCGGCGAGCCCCGGCATGTATTACGTCGACGTCCCGGCGTGCAAGACCGGCCTGCTCATGGACATGAAGGCCCGCAAGGTCGTGGCGGTGCCGCGCGAGCAGATCAAGCAGGTGGATGGCGGCCTTCAGATGAACGACACCGCCCCTCCGACCGCCACCGCCTACGCCCTGGCGGTGGACGGACCCTTCGTGCAGTTCCAGGCCGAGGACAAGAAGGTGCGCATCCTGCGCTGCCTGGACCGCCCGCCGATCGTCGGGGCGGTCGAGATGGACACGCTCGTCGCCGACCGGCCGGAGTACCGGGAGGGGATGCGGGAGTACGCGCCCAAGGGAGAGTCGATCGCGGCCTTGAACAAGTACACGAAGAAGGTCCAGATCGACGCCTTCTTCGCGACCTGGTGCCCCCACTGCAAAGAGTACATGCCGAAGTTCCTGCGGGTCGTCTCGGAAGTCAAGAACCCCAACATCAAGGTCAATCTCTACGGCGTGCCGAAGGGGTTCACCCAGGCACCGGGGCCCTGGCAGGGCCGGAACATCAACTCGATCCCGACCATCATCGTGAAGATCGACGGGCGGGAGATCACCCGGATGGGATCCCAGCCCGGCGCGGTCCCCGAGACGGAGCTGGCCGACATCTTCGGCGCGGTCAGGTAGACCGCTTCGTCCTGGCCCCTCCCTTGCCCGATCGCACCTCCTCGATCGCCTTGTCCCGCTGCTCCTCGATCCGGCGCCTGTCGCCGAGGTAATGCTCCTCGAGCTCCTTGAGCTTCTCCGCTCCCTCGGGATCGGAGAGGAGCCTGGCCCGTTCCGAGCGGTGCAGGATCTCCCGCTCGGCCAGCCGGGCCTCGTGGACCTTGCGCAGGTCGGCGATTTTCTTCTTCTGTCCGTCCGTCAAGGCCGCGGGGGCGGTCTCGCCTCGCTCGCGATCGCGCGCCTTCAGCTTCTCCATCGTGATCTCGTAGGCGCTCTTCGGTCTGTCGTCGCTCATGCGGCTCCCTTCACGCTATAATGAGGGTTCAGTTTCGGGTGCGGTCCCGCCATGTCGAAGAGCCTGAAGATCGTCTGTCCCTGCTGCGATACTCTCCTGACCGTCGACCCCCGGACAGGGGCGATTCTCCTCGAGGAGCGGCGCCGGCACCGCGAGCACCAGTCGCTCGACGAGGCGATGGGGCAGGTCAAGGCCCAGCGCAAGGAAGCCGAGGACAAGCTCGCCCGGGCGATGGACGAGGCGCGACACCGCGAGGAGATCCTGGAGAAGAAATTCCAGGAGGCGCGCAAGAAGGCCGCCGAATCCGACGAGCCCCCGCCCCGACCCTTCGACGCCGATTGAAGCCGGCGCCGGCCGTCCCTCAGGCGCCCGCCGGGGCCGGGGCTTTCCGGATTCGCCTCACGACCAGCCGGCCGACCAGTGCCATCCCCCCGAGGACGAGCAGGCCCAGGATCACCAGGACCCAGACACTCGACAGGGTGTCGGCGAGCCTCTGCTTCGCCGGGAGCCACCGGGTCAGGGCCCACTCCGGGTTGGTCGGCTTCGGGTTCGTCTTCGCCTTGATCTGAGCCAGCGCGTAGAGCTGCGCGCTCTGCTTCGGGGAGCGGAGCAGCAGCAGATCGGCCGCCTTCTCGAGGGCGGCCGGCGCTTCCGCGGACGTCGGATTCATGGAGACGTACTGGGTGAAGTAGTCCGCCCCCTCCGCGCTCTGCCGCAGTTCGGACAGGACGAGGCCCATCTCGAAGTGGGCTTCGATCGTCGCGGGCTTGCCCGGGAACTTCTCGATCAATTTCCTGTAGATCGCCACCGCCTCCTCGAGCTTGGCGCGGTCCTTGTTGCCGGTGCCCAGATCGTGCGTGGCGATGGCCAGCTGGTACAGGGCCGTCGGCAGGAGACCGTGGTCCGGAAAATCCTTCTCGAAGTCCTTCAGGACCTCGATCGCCTCTCCCGCCCGTCCGGTCATCCGCAGCGCGAGGGCGAGCTGGAGCTTGAGGGGCGGCAGGATGTCCGCTGTCGGGTTTCTCGCCAGCGCCCTGCGGTAGAGGTCGATCGCCTTGTCGAACTCGCCCGCGCTCTGGGACACGGAGCCCGCCTGGAACAGAAGGTTCGAGGCGCGCGGGTCATCCGGAAAGCGCGTCGCGGCCTCCTCGAGGAGACCGACCGCCGGAAGCATCTCGTCCTGCAGCAGGTGCCCGCGCGCCTCGCCCTCGAGAGCCGAAACGATCTCGTCCGGCTCCGCACAGAGAGTGCGCGCCTCCTGGAACTGCATGATCGCCTCCGCCCCCTTCTTCTGCGCCAGCAGGCTGTCGCCGCGCACCAGGTGGTCCGCGACCGTCCCGCCGAACCCCTGCGCAAAGATCTCAGGCCCCGCGCAGACCAAGGCCGGCAGGACCCCGAGACGAACGGCGATCCGCACGATGTGACTTGTCATGGCGGGGTATTGTAGGGCATTTTCAACTTGAACGAGAATGACCCGCCCCGGGAGGTTTCTGCCATCACGACCGTCGGCGCTGTGACCGTAGAGCAGGGACTGGAGACGGACAACCTGTCGCCCCGGCTGGCCCGTCTCGGCCTTTGGAGGCTGCGACGGACGCGGCGCAGGCTCGCCTCCCTCCCCCGCGCCGCCTCGGTGCGGCGGGCTGTCCCGCTCCTGGACGGCCTCCTCGCCACGCTGCGCGCCCTGCCCCGGCCGGTCCGCGACAGGATCCTGGTCGGGCCGGACATTCGGGGGTTTCTCGCCGAGGCGGAGACATGGCTCGAGGCGGGGCGGTTGTCCCGGCTCCTCCTCGCGCGCCGCGTCCACCGTAAGGCGCCCGGCGGTCGTGGCGGGACGGGGTCGACGACGGCGCGGCTGTTCCATCTCGTCTGCGGGACGGAGCACCTCGGCACACTCGTTCCCCGGGGGCGTGTCGACTCCGGATTCGCCCGCCGCTGCGGGACCTTCGCCAGGAAACGTCTCGACGACGCCACCTTCGATCTCGCGGCGCTCGTCCTCGGACTGCGGCTCGCCTACAGGCAGCCCGGCCCCCTCAGCGTCGTTCTCAGGTTTCGTGAAGATGCCGAGCAGGGCCGGCCCCGCGACCGGATCGATCTGGGGACCCTGGCCGGACCTGCGGGACCGCTCGCCATCACCCGCGCCGGCAGGCCCGGCGGACGACCCCGCCCCGCGGGCACGCTGCGCCCTGCGGCGGAGCGGCACGTGCGCGCCACGCTCCGCGGCGCGCGGCTCGATCTGAGAGCACCGGGCGCGGGACGCGTCATCGTGCCGGCCGCCGGGACGGGTCTCCTCGCTCCGGACCTGGTGCCGGGCGCGCGGCGCCGGCGTCCGGGGGCGCGCGGCGCCGCGCTCCGCCTGCAGCGCCGGGAGAGTCTCCCGGGAACGGCCATCGTCCTCGCCCCGGTCGTCCTGTCGAGTCGCCGCCCCCCGCGCGTGCTGCGGGAGTCCCGGGGGCTCGGCCCCAGACTGGCGGGCGCCCTCCGGATCGTGCGGGTGTCGTGGCCCGAGGCGCAGCGCGAGATCGAGCGGCGCACCTTCATGGTCGTGCCGATCCGTGAACCCGGGACCGTGAGTTACTCGATGGCCGCGCGACCCGGCATTTCGTTCATCAACGTGTCCGGCAAGTCGCCGATCGATCTGGCCGACGACCTCCTGCACGAGACCGCGCACCACCGCCTGCATGACCTGCAGGGAACGGTCGATCTCCTGGTGCCCGGCCCGGAGACGCTGGAGGTGCAGGCCTTCGATTCGCCGTGGCGCGGGGCGCGCCGGCCTCTGCACGGCCTCCTGCACGGCGCCTACACGTTCCTGTTTCGCGCCGAGCTGTTCCGCCGCGTGCTGCGGGTGCAGCGCGACCGGATGCGCGCCCCCGGCGCCCGGCTCGGGGCGACCGAGAGCGCCTTCGTCCGCCGCGAGCTCCACCGCGAGAAGCGGATGATCGCCTCCGCGCTGCGGGATCTCGAGGAGGCCTCGCGCTCGGGTCTCCTCACTCCCGCCGGCCGGAGGCTGGTGCGTGGGATGCGCGCCTGGTTCGCGCGGCTCGGGAGCGTGTCCTGACCGGTCCGTTCACGACGCGCGCGCGGCTCCGAGCCCCGCGGCGCGTCCCGTCGCCCACGCCCAGAGAAAGTTGTAGCCGCCGATCGGGCCGAACGAGTCGAGCATCTCCCCGCAGAGGAACAGGCCGGGATGCCTCCGGCTCTCCATCGTTCCGGGATCGATCTCCGACAGGCTCACTCCGCCCCCGGTCACTTCGGCCTTCCTGTACCCCTCGTCCCCCGTCCAAGGAAGGACGCCGCGCACCAGCGTCTCGATCAGCCGGAGACGCTCGTCGCGGCGCAGCCCCGCGAGCGTCCGCCCCGGGTCGACCGACACCGACGCCGATAGCGCGGCCGCCAGGCGGTCCGGGAGCACCGCTCGCAGCGCCCCCGACACGGTCCCGGTCCCCCGCGGGCGCAGGGCCGACTCCCAGTCCTCGTCCCCGAGCGGCGTCCAGCGCACCAGAAAACGCGCCGGCGATGTCGTGGCGGCCCGCGAGCGCACGGCCACGTGCGAAACATCGAGCACCGCGGGTCCGCTGTAGCCGCGGTGCGTGAACAGGAATCCTCCGGTCGAAGTGGCGGCCCGCCCTTGGGCCCGGGCTGTGATCGTGACGTTCAGCGAAACGCCCGCGAGATTCGCGAATGGAGCGGGGTCGGCCGTGATCGGCGTGAGCGCCGCGTAGGTCGGATGGACCGCATGACCCAGCCGCTCGGCGACCTGGAGACCGAGGCCGTCGCTGCCGGTGGACGGAACGGAGAGACCGCCCGTGGCCACGACCACCGCATCCGCCTGCAGAGAGGCGTCCCCCTCCCGCTCGATCCGCCAGCCCCGGCCGGAAGGCGCGAATCCGGTCACCCTGGTGTTCATCAGCAGGGTCGCCCCCCGGCGGGCCGCCAGCGCGAGCAGCCCGTCCCGCACCTCACGGGCCCGATTCGAGGCCGGGAAGAGCTTCGCCGACTCCGGCTCTTCCACGAGCCTCAGACCGACCTCGTCCTCGAAGAAGGCGATCTGCTCGCGCAGGGGCCAGGACCGGAGCATCTTGCGCATCAGGGCGGAGGAGGAATCGGTGACGAAGCGGGACTCGTCGACCCGTGCGGGCAGGATGTTGCATCGACCGCCGCCGCTGATGAGGATCTTCCGTCCGCCGTCCGCGGTGCGCTCCAGGAGGAGTGTCTGCGACCCCTGCGACGCCGCGAAGATCGCCGCCATCGTTCCTGCTGCGCCGGCGCCGATCACCGCGACACGCTTCATCCGATGCGATGCTCCACCACCGTGGTGCTGAAGGCCCGTCCGTCGATGTCCAGGTACATCTCGCGCTCCGTGATCGAGACGGTCACCGCGGCCCGCCGCTGCACCACTGCGGCGATCGCGTCCACGAAGCCACGGCCGAGCTCGTAGACCGGGATCTCCGGCGCGCGGTGGATGTTCTTCCCGCTCAGGCCCGCCAGCACCTGGGCGATGTTCCGATGTGTGTACACGGCCGCGCGGCCGGCGAGCTTGCTGCCCCGGTGCAGCCGTTGCGCTTCGGGCATGCCGACTTCGATCCAGGCCGTGACGCGGCCCGTCCTGTCCCGCACCAGCACGGCCGGCTCGTCCCCCGCCGCGACCCCCTCGGTGAGCTCGATCCCTTCGGTGTATTCGAGGCAGTAGGCGAGGAACCGGGTCAGCATGTATTCGAGGGTCTCGGACGGCTGCCTCGCCAGGCGCAACCCGAAGGTCTCGTACACGCCGCGATCGATGTCGGCCAGCTCGGTGTCCAGGCTGTAGATCGTCGCCGTCTGGGCCATGCTCTGGCTCACCTGCCGGGATGGCTTCGTGTCCCCGCCGGCGGCGGGGCGGTCCCTCTATCGATCGACCTGGGAGGATTCCTCGATCACGTGCAGGCGGCCGGGCTCGATCCCCAAGACCGGTTGCTGCGTGCCGTCCGGCCACGTGATCTGGAGATCGACGGTCGGGGAGTCTCCGTGCCGGGCGGGGCCGAGACCGAAGGTCAGCTCGAGCTCGCTCTGCGACGCGTAGGACGCGGCGGAGCGGACGGTGCGCGTGCCGGTGATGCTGCCCGCCTTGAGCCGGACGACGGCGCCGACCGCGTCCCGGTTCGACTTGCCGCGGCCGACGAGGCGCAGACGCAGCCAGCCATAGGAGTTGCCGCCGTCGTTGCGCAGGAGGACGGGCGGGCCGTTGTTGGCGGCGACGGCGATGTCCAGATCGCCGTCGCCGTCGAAGTCGGCGTAAGCGGCGCCGCGCGCCACGAGCGGCCGCTGCAGGTCGGCCCCCGACCGGCCCCCGATCGGCTCGAAGCGCCCACCCCCGAGACCCCGGAACAGGTGCGGCGGCTGGGCGTAGGTCACGGACGGCTGCACGCGGTTGATGTCGTTCTCGACGTGGCCGTTCGCCACGAAGATGTCGAGGACACCGTCCAGGTCGAAATCGAAGAAGAAGCAGCCGAAGGCGAGGGTGAGGAGGCTGGGCTGGCCGATGCCGGACATCGCCGCGTCGTCGATGAACAGGCCGCGTCCCTCGTTGTGGTACAGGGCGAGCATCTCGTTCGAGAAGTTGCCGATCACCAGGCTGTCGCGCCCGCTGCCGTCGTAGTCGGCGGCATCGATCCCCATGGCGCCGCGCGCCTTGCCCTCTTCGCTGAAGGCGATGCCGGCGACCTTGCCCACCTCCTCGAACGTGCCGTCCCTCTTGTTGTGGTACAGGAAGTTCGGCTGCGTGTCGTTGGCGACGGCCAGGTCCGGCCAGCCGTCACCGTCGTAGTCGAGGGCGACGACCCCGAGCGATTTCCCGGTCGGGTCGTAGACCCCCGCTCTTTCCGACACGTCCTCGAAGGTCCCGTCCCCCCTGTTGCGGAACAGACGGTTGGTCACGCCGCGGTACGATTCGGGCGTGCAGTACGACTTGTCGACGCCGTCGAGAGTGCAGAAGATGTCGTCCTTCCGGGACCACTGCACGTAATTGCACGCGAACAGGTCGAGCCGGCCGTCCCTGTCGTAGTCGACCCAGGTGGCGCTCGTCCCGAAGCCGGGGTCGGACACGCCCGCCTTCTCCGTCACGTCCTCGAACGTCCCGTCACCGCGGTTGCGGAACAGCCGGTCGGGACCGAGTGCGTTGATGAACAGGTCGACGTGGCCGTCGTTGTCGTAATCGCCGGCCGCCACGCCGATGGCGTACAGCTCCACCGCCAGACCGGCCTTCCGGGTCACGTCCTCGAACGTGCCGTCCCCCTTGTTGCGGTACAACGCCTGGGTGGTCTTGTGGCGCCGATTCCCGGGCCAGTCGGCGCTCTGGACGAAGAACAGGTCCTGTCGGCCGTCGTCGTCGTAATCCAGGAACGCCACGCCCGAACCCATCGTTTCCGGCAGGTATTTCCTGCCGGAGGCGCCGCTGTTGTGCACGAAGCCGATCCCCGCCGCCCGCGTCACGTCCGTGAACAGCACCGCGTTCGCCGGTGGCGCCGGCGCCTTGGTCTCCGCGGCCGGCGACGCGTTCCTGCGCCCGCACCCCGCGAGCGCGAGCACGGCCAGGAGCGCCGCCCGTCCCGCCAGCGGCATCCGCCTCATCGACCGGTCTCCTTCCCCCGGCCGGCGCCGGGAGGGGTGTCCGCCCGGCGGAGGGACGCGGCCGGGGACGGTTCACTGTAGCGGTTCGGGTGCTCGTGGATCGGCTGTCGCTCCAGGTTCATCTCGGTGTTCAGGCGGCGGTACGGGCCGGTGATCGCCTGGGCGGACTCATCGGCCTTGAAGCGGGTGTAGAGGGCCTCCTCGCGCTTCTCGTCCTTCTCACGGCCGAGAGCCCTGTAGCAGAGCATCAGGTTGTAGTGCGCCGTCAGGTCCTCGGGGTCGACGCGCAGGGTGTTCTCGAACTCGGCGATGGCCGCCGAATGGTGGCGCTTCAGGAAGAGGATCCGCCCGATCTGGTTGCGCACGACCCGGTCGCGCGGGAAACGCTCCGCCGCCGCCCGGAGGTGCAGGAGCGCTTCGTCGTAGCGGCCGCGCGCCTTCAGCGCCAGGGCCAGGAAGTAATGGGCGCTCGCCAGGTCCGGCTGGAGGGAGAGGGCCCGCTCGAGTCTCGGCACCGCCGCGGCCTGGTCCCCCTCCTGCACCAGCACCCGGCCGACATTGACGTAGCCGTCGGCGTATTTCGGGTCGAGGGTCGTGACCCGCTCGAACGCCTCCTTCGCCGCCACCAGATCCCCCTGGAGCAGCATGCCGATGCCGTAGTCGTTGAAACGCTCCCGATCCATGGGCTGGGGCCGCGGCGCCACTCTGCGGTTGCTCCTGTCTCCGGCGGGACGGATCGGCAGGGTCAGACTGTCCTCGGCCACCACAACCACCGGCAGGTCGGGGATCCCCTTGATCTGCCCGGAGACGCGCGAGGTGTCGCCGGTGAACCGGAAGACCCTGTCGTCGAAATCGGGCGTCACGGCCCCCGCCGCCGCCTCCGGGTCTCCCTGACCCGCGAAGGAGAACTGCGTGTTGTACCAGTGGAATTTCCTGTAGTTCATGCGGGCCGTGAGCGTGATCGGACCACGCGCGCCCGCAGGAATCGTGACGCGAAAACGGCCGACGTCGGCCGCCCCGGGCGGGATCAGGCGCGCGTACACGAGCGCCCGCGCCGCCCAGGCGTTCCGCTTGTTGATCTCGTTCCCGTGCGCGTCGATCAGGAGCGACCTGTAGCGATGCGCCCCCGCTTCCACCGGCCCCTTGCCGCCGTCCTCGATGAAGCCGCTCCAGTAGAAGATCCTGCCCTTCGCATCCTCCGCCTTCAGCTCCAGCCAGACATCGAAGGCGTCCACGGTCCCTCCCGGGAAAAAATGACCGACGCCGCGCGTGCGCGCCACGACGTCGATGCGGTAGGTCTTGCCGGTCCGCAGGAACGGATCGGCGCGATCGAGAGGGGCGATCAGGAGGGGACGCTTCGCGCGCGGGAGGGCCCCGGGGGCCGGCGTCCCGCCCGGTCCCACCTCGGGCAGCTCCGGAAAGAAGGAGGCGGCCTGCGGCTCGGCGGCGTCGCCGAGGGGTGCTCTGGGCGGGGCGCCCGATCTGCGGGCGGGGGCCTGAGGCAGCGCCTCGCTGGCCGCGAAGATGTCGAGAGTCAGGATGCCGGCCCTGAGGAAATCGCTTGTGGCTTGAAGCTGGGTCTCGTCGCGGTTGGCGAACGGCACGGCGGTGTTCGCCCCCGGAAACCGGTGCGAGTGCACGAAGCCGGCCTCGTTTCCCTGGTCGTCGGAACGGACCAGCGGCATGTGGCAGTCGGCGCAGTCCTTCGCCTTGTCCGGGTAGTAGAAGGCGCGCGCCCCCTGGTGCGAGACGCCGCTGCCCTGCCAGGCGTCGTACTCGTTGAAGCCCCTGAACCAGCGGTAATGGTTCACCGGCACGTCCAGGTGCACCTTGTGACAGGCCGAGCAGAACTCGGCGCGGCTCTGGCGATGGAACGGCTTCAGCATCGTAGCTTTGTGCGGCCCGGGGTCGAGACGCGTCATGTAGTCGTGGAGGGTGTGAAGCAGCGGGTTGCGGCTCGCCACCAGCCGGTGCATCTCCGGGTACTCCAGGACGTACCCCCCCTGACCCATCGTGTCCTTCACCGCCACGATCGAGTGGCACACCAGGCAGCCGATCCCGGCCTGGGCCTGCGGCGTGTCGATCTGCTGCACGATCGGAGTGTCCATCCGGCCGGTCAGCAGGACCGCCTGGTCGTGGCATCCTCCGCACCATTTCGAGGGACGCGTCCCGACGACCTCCTGCATGTACTCGATCGACTTCCGGTACCACTGGTTGTTGAACGACGAGAAATGGTGCATCGAGGACTCCCACTGCGCCGTGATGTCCGGGTGGCAGCCCCTGTTGCCGCAGGCCTTCGATTCCAGGAAGAAGTCGTGCGGGATCAGGCGGTCGTTGACCGTGGTGACCGAGGAAGGGAAGAACGGGCTCTTCTCGCCCCCCCCCTCCTCGAACGGCGTCTGCGGCGGGGCGGTCGGGTTCACGATGGTGGCGGTGGGCGGCGGGAACAGCCAGAGGCGCCCGCGCGCTGCGGCCGGCAGCGCCAGGGCGGCGAGGAGAACCACGGCGACACGACGCGCGCCGACCCGGTTGCCGCGCGCCCTCTGCCAGAAGACGGCGGCGGCGAGCGCCAGGACGGCGGAGCCGATGTGCGCACCGAGGAGGAGCCGCCAGCGCGTGGCGGTCCCGGTGACCGCCAGCACCAGGCTGGTCCCGACCGCGACGATCGAGGCGGCGCCGACGACCGCGAGCCAGGCCCGGGCCGAGGCGTTGCCGCAGCGGTCCCGGAGCCTGCGCACGGCCGGGAGACCGCGCGCCAGGAGGACCAGGACGATGAGAAGCCCCGCCACGAGGTGCGCCACGACCTGCGCGTGATAGAAGATCGTCGCGGAATCGAAGGCGGCGAGGTACGAGGCGTTCAACAGCTCGAAGATCAGCAGGCCGCGCAGGAGCCGCGTGCTGGGGCGCGCCGCGGTGTCACGCACGCCGCGCCCGCCGTCGTCCATCCGCCGGCCCGCCATCTCAGTCGGCCGCCTCGTCGGGATCGATCCCGTGCTTGCGCAGGTAGTACGCCAGATTGCGCTGGTCGATCCCCAGGAGGCGCGCCGCCTCCTTGCGCAGTCCCTTCGAGCGCCTGAGCGCCTCGAGGACGACCTCCTTCTCGCGTCGCGCCAGGACCGACCGGATGTTCAGGTCCCCCTCCTCCGGCCGCGCCGTCGCCTCGGGAGTCGCGGCCAGGCCCGCGACCGGCGGGAGATCGAGCGACGCCAGGGAGGGACCGGGGTCGAGGATGAGGGCCCGCTCGATCACATTGCGCAGCTCCCGCACGTTGCCGGGCCACGAGTACGCCATCAGGTCGGCGAGGACATCTTTCGCGATCCTGGGCGCGGGCCGCCCCAGGCGTGACGCGACCTCGCCGGCGAAGCGTTCCGCGAGGATCGGCACGTCCTCCTTGCGTTCGCGCAGCGGCGGGAGCGTGATGCGCACGACGTCGAGCCGGTAGAACAGATCCTGGCGGAAGCGCCGCTCGGCGACCGCGCGGTCGATGTCGCTGTTGGTGGCCGCCACGACCCGTACGTCCACGCGTGTCGGCCGCTCGTCGCCGAGCCGGTCGAACTCTCCGTCCTGCAGCACGCGCAGGATCTTGGCCTGGGCCTGGAGGGGCATGTCGGCGATCTCGTCCATGAACAGCGTGCCGCGATGGGCCAGCCGGAAGCGTCCCTCGCGATCGGCGACGGCGCCCGTGAACGAGCCCCTGCGGTGGCCGAAGAATTCGCTCTCCCACATCTCCAGCGGGATGGCCGAGCAGTTCACGCGCACGTAGGGCCCCTTCGATCGCCGTCCCAGGCGGTGGATCATCCGCGCCACCAGCTCCTTGCCGGTGCCCGACTCGCCGAGCAGCAGGATCGTCGAGTCGCTGGACGCGACCGAGCGCACCGTCTCCATCACGGCCGTCCAGGCGGGCGACACGCCGGCCGGCTGGTCGTCCCTGTCCAGCGCCCCGCCGCGCAGGTAGTCCACCTCACGCTGCAGGGCCCGCGTGCGAAGCGCGCGATCGAGCGCGACCTCGAGGGCGTCCGGATCGGCCGGCTTGAGGATGTAGTCGCTGGCGCCCGCCTTGATGCACTCGACCGCCGAGGCGATCGTCCCCTGTCCCGTGAGGACGACGACCGGGATCAGCGGGCAGGCCGCCTGCATCTTCTTCACCAGATCGAGTCCGTCGGACCCCGGCATGCGGAGATCGGTCAGGACGACGTCCACCGGCGACCGCGCCAGGGACGCGACCGCGTCGGCGACGCTCCCGCTCAGGTCCACGTCGAAGCCCCGCTGTCCCAGGAGCTCCCCCAGGGAGGAGCGCACGTACGCCTCGTCCTCCACGACCAGGACCCGGCCGCGCGCCGGTCGTTTCTCAGGCATGACCTGGACCCTTCTCCCCGTCAGGCGACGCGCCGCTGCGCCGCGGGAAGGCTGACCCGGAAGATCGCCCCGCCCCCCTCGCGATCCAGGACCACGAGGTCGCCGCCGTGCTGCGTGACGATCGAATAGCAGATGGAAAGACCGAGCCCGGTCGAGTGCTTGGTCGAGTAGAACGGCTCGAAGATGCGCGCGCTCTCCTCCCGTGGCACGCCCGGACCCCGGTCGGCGATCTCCGCGATCATCCTCTCCCCGTCGCGCCGCGTGCCCACCCGCACCTCACCCCCCGCGGGCTGCGCCTCGCAGGCGTTCAGGATCAGGTTCATGAACACCTGTCCCAGGAGCGCCTCGCTTCCTTTCACGTCCAGAGGCCGGGCGGAAAGATCCTGCTCGAAATGGATCGCCCGGAACTCGGGACGCGACTTCACGAAATCGACCGTCTGCCGGAGAACGCCGCTCAGGTCCAGGATCACGCGCGGCGTGGTCGCCGGGTCGGCGTGCTGCAGTACCTGGCGCACGATGTCCCCGGCGCGCCGCAGCCCCTCCTGGACCATCTCCAGCCGCCGCGCCGCTGACGCCGCGTCGCCGCGCTGCAGGTCCTCACGCGCCAGGCTGAGATAGTTCGACATTCCCTCCAGGGGATTGTTGATCTCGTGCGCCATGCCGGCGGCGAGCCGACCGACCGTGCTGAGCCTCTCGCTGTGGAACAGCTGTCGCTCCAGATCACGCACGCGCGCCTCCTCCCGCGCGGCCGCCTCGAGCGACTGGCGACGGCGCCCCTCCCTGACCGCGAACATCCCGAGCAGCAGCGCCAGGCTCATGACCGCCAGGTTCAGGAGGAGCGTCATGCGGTAGCGCGCCGACAGCGGCGCCACCAGGGCCTCCGCCGGACCGCGGCGCTGGGTGCAGACCAGACGCCAGGGGGACGGAGCCGACCAGCTCTCGGTGTGCACCGGCGCCCCGGCGTACAGCGACCCCTCGCCTGCCTCACCCATGGCCGCACCCGCCGTCGCCCGGGCGACGGCGTTCGCCGCGTCCGGCTCCGCCGCCAGGAGCGCACCGGCGCGGTCCAGGAGGGCGCAGGCGCGCGCCGGATTCTCGACCGCCCGGTTGTGGGCCAGAAGGCTCCCCCCGTCGATCGTCGCTTCGAGCATGACCGCCCCGGTGACCCTCCGGACACCCGTCGCGAACTCGAACCGCCCCGTGATCCCCCTGCCCGCCAACGGCTCCGTGCCCGCCTCCGATCCCGCGGCGGCCTCCGCCTGCACCGCCCGCTCGGTGTCGCGGGGGTTCCAGAGGACCGGGATTCCGCCGCGCCGGCCGGCCGAGACGAGGACCACCCCCTGTGCGGATCGCGCCGCCAGATGCGCCGTCTCCGCATGCCCGCGGAGGAACAGCAGGAGCGCCCCCTCCGCCTCGAGTCTCCTCCAGCGGGCTTCCCGGGGGTCGCGCGACACCAGCGCCGACTCGAGTCCGAAGAAGACCGGTGAGCCGGTCAGGAACGCGAGGTCCGCTCGCGTCGACGCGAGGACGCTCTCGAGCGCCCCGGCGCGCGCCTCGGTTTCCAGTCGCAGAAGCCTCCGCGCCTCCTCGACGACACCGCGCTGCGCCACGGCGATGGCACCGATGCCGGCCACGTTGATGGCGATGGCGGCGAGGACGGCGACAGCGGTCAGCCAGCCCACGGGCGGCCGCCAGGCCCTTCCCCCCTGCGCCGGACCCGACGGGCCCTCTGTCGATTCGCCACCTCGCGCCGTGGACATCCGACTCAATATAGCGCACGACGGCGGCTCCCCGGTCCGCCCGGGACACATGAAAAGGGCCGCGTTCCCGCGGCCCTTTCAAGAAACCCGGTTTGGAGCGCCTGGGCGCCTCACCTGATCAGCGCGCCGGCTCCCGAAGGATCAGCCTTCCTTCACCACCTCGATCGAGGCGACCTTGATCGTGCCGGTGGACTCATCCAGCTGGCCCGTCACCTTCACCGGCACGCCGAACTGGTTCTCGGCCACGCTCGCCTTGTCGAGGGTGTAAAGCTTCTCGTTGGCGTACAGCTGGACCTTGGCACCCCCCTTGACGCAGCGGGCCGCGCAGCTCTTGCCCTTGGCGTTGGCGTTCGCCGCTCCACAGTTGGAGTCGGTCAGATATCCGGTGAGGGCGACTTCCTTGGCCCCTCCCGAGGGGTCGGAGACGGCGGCCTGCGTTGCGGTGTTCTTGGTCTTGTCGCAGGCGAACGCCGCCGACAGGGCGACGAGCGCCATCAGCGCGAAGACGGTTGCGATCTTCTTCATGCGAAATACCTCCCTGAATAATCCGGGGTGCGCCCCGTGGCGTTCCCCGCGCGCTGTACCGCGCGGACCGGCAGTGGGTCAGGTGCTCAAGAGGCCCCTATCTTAGGGCGCTCCCGCCGACGAGTCAAACCCCGGTTCCACGCACGCCGCCAGGGGCGGGGCCAAAGGGGACGCGCCTGTCTCGGCCGGCTTCGAAGGCGCCTCGTCGACGCCCGGCCGGGCCTCCTCCCTCGGCGCCGAAGCCGGGCCGCCGAAGCGATGCGTGTACGACACCAGGTAGATGTGGTTGGGGAACGTCGCGTCCCCGGCGGCGCCGGTGTACGGGTCGGGACGCCGGTTTCGCTTCAGTGCGATCGGAACGTTCACCGACCAGGTGTCGTTCCCGCGCGAGTAGTAGAAACCGGGCTCCGCGAAGGTCTCGTAGCCGGGGCGCCTGAAGCCATGGCTGGCGCCGGACAGATCGTAGCGCGGCACACCCTCCATCCTGAACCCGAGGGCGGCGGCGAACGGGCTCTTCCCGAGGGCGAAGGCCATGCCGGTCCTCAGGACGTACTGATCCGGCACCGAGTTCTCGATCCGGCCTGCCAGGGCAGGGTTCGAGGCTGCCCCAGGGACCAGCCCGGCGATGATCGACGGCGTGCCGTTCGTGTCCTTGGGATTGACCAGATAGGTGCCGCTGCCGTAATAGGAAGCGCTGCCGATCCGCTTGAAACCGTTGATCTCGACGACGGCCCCCCATCCTCCGTCCCCCGGCTGGATCGACTGGTCCACCGCCTTGTCCTGCGGGCTCGCCCCGGTGAGGTAGGGATACGTGTCGGTGACGTCATCCTTTCCGGTGGGCGCCTTCAATCCAAGTCCGAGGGACAGGTTCCCTCTTCTGTGCACCTCCGGATTGAACATCCAGTAGCGGCCGGTCACGGTCACGTCGCCGATTCCCTGGGCGTTCTGCTCGTTGCGCTGCCCGGTGGCGTTGACGGGAAGCGGGATCGACCAGGAGGCGCGGACGATCGGCAGGCCCAGCGCCATGCTGAACCGGCGCGTCACGGCGTAGGTGCCCGACAGGTCGAGCGAGTCCTGGATGTTGACGACGTAAGTGTGCTGGTCCTGTCTCTGGGTCTGCTCGACCGTGCCGTTGTAGTGGTCGTGCGAGCGCAGGGCGCGGACGGCGGTGCCGAACAGCCATTCCCCTTTCTGCAGATAGGGATCGGCGGACGCGCCGAACACGGGCGCGTTTTGGCGTATGAGGACTCAGCCCTGGGCCCAGGCCGACCCGTTCCACGGCACGACTGCAAGGAGCGCGCCCATCAAGACGATCGTCCAGCCTCTCACTCGCAGTACCTCCCCAAGTGTGTTGTTGTACGGCTGACGTCCTAACGCCTAGCAATCGGCAGGCCAGGAACGAGGACGGGCCCTCCATCGCCCGGCTCGCGCGGAAGTGCAGGAGCATCGAGACTTTATTTCGAGGTGGAGGGGATGTTCCGGTGGGAGCCGCGGAGGGGGATCGCATAGGGTGTATGGGATCGAGGCTCAGGGATCATAAGGAAAATGACCTGCGACAGTACGGTTGCAGGGCCTGTTCCGGCTCAATTGGGGTTCGTGAGGAGCCCTGGATCCCGTTCAATCGCCTGCCGCACGATCCGCGCGAGGGCGTCCACGTCGTACGGCTTCTGCACGTAGGCCAGAGCCCCTTCGTCGATGAGCTCGGTCGCCGTGCCCTCCGCCGAGAAACCGCTGCTGACCAGGACGCGGACCCGCGGGTCGATCTGCTTCAGGAGCTTGAGGCAGTCGCGTCCTCCCATGACCGGCATGGTGAGATCGAGCAGCACCAGATCGATCTTGCCCGGGTTATCGCGGAACACGCGCAGCGCCTCTTCGCCGTTGCGCGCCGTGAGGACGAGGTAGCCGTGCATCTCCAGGATGTCGCGCGCCAGCGCGAGGACGGTGGACTCGTCGTCCACCGCCAGGACCGTGCGCTTCGGCGACGGACGCGCGGAGGGCGACCTCCGACCCGACACCTCGGCTTGAGGTTTGAGCCCGGCGAGTCGCTCCAGGAGCGCCGCGGGGGACTCGGCGGCTACGCGCGCCGCCGCCTGCGCCTCGTCCCACACGGGGAAATGGACCACGAAGTCCGAGCCGCGTCCCGGCTGGCTCCGGACTTCGATCCAGCCGTCATGCCCCTTCACCACCCCGTGCACGATCGAGAGACCGAGACCGGCGCCCTGGCCCATTTCCTTGGTCGTGAAGAACGGCTCGAAGATGCGCGACAGGATCCGCGAGTCGATGCCGCGTCCGGTGTCGCTCACCGTCAGTGTCACGAAGCGCCCGGCCCGCGCCTCGAGGTTCCCCTGCGCTTCCAACGTCGTGAGCGCGCGATTTCCCGTGGCAATCGTCAAACGTCCTCCACCGGGCATCGCGTCGCGGGCGTTGGCGCACAGGTGCCGCAGGATCTGCTCCGCCTGGGCGGCGTCGACTGCCGCGGTCCACGGGTCGGCGGCCGGCTCGAAGAGCAGCTCGATGGCCGGCGGCAGGTCGGGCTTGACCACGGCGATCACGCGCGCCACAAGCTCGTTCAGGTTGACGGGGGCCGGACGGGAGGCCGCCCTGCGGCTGAAGGTCAGGAGCTGCGCGGTCAGCTCCGCCGCGCGCATCGCCGACTTCTCGATCAGCTCGAGCTTCTTGCGGTTCGGATCTTCGGCCTGGAGACGGATCTTGACCAGACGCGTGTACCCCAGGATGCCGGTGAGCAGATTGTTGAAGTCGTGCGCGATCCCCCCGGCGAGCGTCCCGACGCTCTCCATCTTCTGCGCCTGGCGGAGCTGATCCTCGAGCGTCCGCCGTTCGGTCGTGTCCCGCAGGATCCACTCGGTCACGGTGCGGTTCCCCAGGGAGATCGGCCCGCCGCGCACGTCCGCGAGAAAGCGCTCGCCGTTGCTGCGCACGCAGGGAAGGTCGTGGAAGCTGCGCTGCCCCCTGGCCGACGCCGAACCGTACGCCTCCATCAACCGCTCGCGCTCCTCTTCGGGGTGCAGATCGCGCAGGACGAGCGACACCGCCTTCTCCGGGACGTAGCCGAACATGCAGCAGAACATGTTGTTCACTTCGAGGACGCGTCCCGTTTCGGGGTCGGCGGTGAGGATGGCGTCGTAGGCCCCCTCGAGCAGCCGGCGATGGCGCTCCATCGAGGCGGCGAGGGCCGACTGCTTCTCCTCGAGGTCGGCGGCCATGCGCGCGACGTCCTCCGTGAGCTCCGCGACCTCGCGCGTGCCGGCCGCGCGCGGAGGCGCCCCGGTCGACCCCGCGGCGATTTCCCTCACGAACGCGGCGACGCGCAGGAGCGGCTGCGCGAGGTGCACCCGCACCCAGAACAGCAGGATGAGGCTGACGAGGAGGATTCCCAGGGCCGACACCATGCCGCGCTCCAGGATGCTGGCGTAGATCGCGTAGAGCTGTTTCTGCTGGTCCACCTTCAGGTAGAGGAGCCCCCCCAGGTTGGAGAGTTTCGGGTTGACCCCTTCGAGCACGAGGGGCGAGACCAGGATCAGGCGCGTGCCGCCGTCCACCAGGCGGTGCTGTGCCTGCGCGGTGGCGCGGGCGGCCGCGGCCACGGCGGTGAAATCCGGATCCGGGATGACCGACTCGTCGCCGCCGATCCAGTCGCGCTTGTTGCTGGCGATGACCCTCCCGTCCTTGCCGATCAGGGCGACCGCCAGCACCGATCGCCTGCTGCCCGTCTCCTCGATCATTTCCTGGACGGCGGACAGCGATCCCAGCCGCAGGAAGCGCTGCGAGGCCGACAGGAGCTGGTCGGCGAGCATGTCTCCATAACGCACGCCCTCGTCCGCCATGAACCGGCGTGCCCCCATCGAGTGATAGAACAGGAGCAGCCCCGCGATGAGCATCGCCGGGACGGTGAACGCGAGCCCCATCAATGTCGAAGTCTGGAAACGCGAGAGGATGTGGCGCACGGAGAGTCCTAAGGAGCGTCCAGGAAATCGGCCCGGATGAGATCGTCTCCCGACGTCGCCTTCCTGGTCAGGCCGCGGCGCACGAGGAACTCGGCGAGACGGGCGGCCGTCTGGTGCAGCCGGCCTCCCGAACGGTCGCGCCCGAGCAGATCGCGGTTCTCCGCCAGATCGGGGATGCGCGCACCCTGCAGGCCGTGCAGAAACTCCTCGATCGTCAGGTGCTGCCTGTGCGCCATCTCGGCCGCGGCCTCCTCCGGATGCTCCTGCATCGAGGCGACCGCCCGGAACCAGGCGCGCACGGCCCGTCGCACCTCCTCGGGGCGCCGATCGAGGATGACGCGCCGCATCGCGAGGACGTCGACGATTTCCCCGGGAATGGCGCGCGACGAGAACAGCACGCGCGCTCCCCTGTCCCGCAGCAGGCGGCCGAGCCCCGGCTCGTAGGTGATCACCCCGTCCACGGCTCCTCTGTGGAAGTCCTGCTCCGCCTCCTCCGGAAGCCGGCTGACCGCCAGGATCTCCCCGGGCTTGAGCCCGCCGATCTCCAGGATGCGCTCCAGCTCGTACGAGCCGAGCGCCGACTCCTCGAAGGCGATGCGCCGGCCGCGCAACCCCTTGAGATCGACGATTCCGTCGCGCACGACCAGGGCGTCGCCTCCGAAGGAGTAATCGACCACCAGGATCACGGCCGGCAGATCCTGGAAGTTGTCGGCGATCTGCACCTCGTTGAGCGTCGCGAGAAACCCGTCGATGTTCCCCTGGTGGTACGCCCTCAGGATTCCCGTATACGAGGAGAATTCGACCAGATCCACGTCCACGTTCTCGACGTTGAAATAGCCGCGGGCCCGCGCCAGGTACATCAGCTCGAAGGGGGGCCAGTCGTTGACGCCGATGCGCAGCGGCTCAGTCGGGCGGCTCAGACAACCCGGGAGAGGAGCCAGGAGGACGGCCACGATCGCCCCGAGAAGGAGCGACGCCTTCAACCCACACCGCATCCCTTCCACGCGCAGGCCTCCCCGGGCGACCCGTCAGGGGTCCGACGGGACCGCATCGAACATCGAGTCAAAGGTAGGTTTCCCCGGGGTGGAGTCAAGGACGGGGCCGTGCCGGAGGTGTCCGTGATCTGGGCACTTCCCCGGAAAGGCCCGCGCCGGCAGTACCAGTGGCCGCAGCGACTCCCGTTATACTGACGGCCATGGAGCCCCTGCCGCCCCTTATCTTCGAACTCTGCAAGGCGGTTCTCGATGAAGGAGGCCGCGCCTTCCTCGTCGGGGGATGGGTGCGCGACCTTGAGATTCGGCGCCTGCAGGGACTCGCCGATTTTCCGACCGCGGGGGAGCTCGATCTCGAGGTGTACGGTGTGCCGGCCGACCGTCTGGCGTCGCTCCTCGGGCGCTTCGGCGAAGTGAGGCTGGTCGGCCAGTCGTTCGCGGTCTACAAGCTCGTCCCGCGCCCCGCAGGCGGTTCCGGAACGGGAGCGGCCATCGACGTCAGCCTGCCGCGCCGCGACACCAAGGTCGCCATGGGTCACCGGGGATTCGAGGTGCAGGGAGACCCGAACCTGTCGCAACGGGAGGCGACGCGCCGCCGCGATTTCACCGTCAACGCCATGATGTACGACCCGCTCGAGCGGGAGACAATCGATCTGTGGTCCGGCCGTGACGATCTGCGCGCCGGGCTCCTGCGGGCGGTCGATCCCTCGACCTTCATCGAGGACAGCCTGCGGGTCCTGCGCGCCGTCCAGTTCTCCGCCCGCCTCGGTTTCGGCGTGGAACCGGGCACGGTCGATTTGTGCCGGGGGATCGACCTCTCCGATCTGCCCGCCGAGAGGATCTGGGGCGAGATCGAGAAGCTGCTCTTGAAGGCCGCGCGCCCGTCTATCGGGCTCGAGTGGGCGTCCCGCCTGGGCGTGGTCGACAGGTTGTTCCCGGAGATGAAGGCGCTCCAGGGTTGTCCCCAGGAGCCGGAATGGCACCCCGAGGGGGACGTCTGGGTGCACACGCTCATGGCGGTCGACCAGGCGAAGCGGGAGATCGACGGCCTGCCGATCGAGAAGGCGCTGACCGTGCTGCTGGCGGTCATCTGCCACGATTTCGGGAAGCCCTCGACGACCGCCGTCGTGGACGGTCGAATCCGGTCCTACGAGCATGAGGAGGCGGGCATCCTCCCGGCGCGGGCCTTTCTCGATCGTCTGAACATCCGCACGCTGCACGGCTACGACGTGCGGGAGCAGGTGGTGCAGCTCGTCGCCCATCACCTGACGCCCAGTCACTACTTCAAGAACCGGGAGAACGTCGGCGACGGAGCCTTCCGCCGTCTGGCACGACGGCTGGAGCCGGACCTTCTCTATCGGGTCTCGCGCGCCGACTGTCTCGGGCGCACCGGCGACTTCTCCACGGAGGCGCAGGAGTGGTTCATCGGCAGGGTGCGCGACCTGAGCGTCCAGAGCCGGCCGCCGGCGCCGATCCTCATGGGCCGGCACCTCCTGGAGATGGGGCTCCCTCCGGGACCGGCCATCGGTCGGATCACCCGGGCGATTTACGAGCTCCAGCTCGACGGCAGGATCAGGGATCTCGAGGAGGCCAGGCGCGAGGCGCGGCGACTGCTGAACGAGGGCGAAGTCAACACGTCCTGACGACGCTCCATGCGGAGGCCGGCTCTCAGGAGGAGGCGCTTCGGGCCGGACGGCGCTCCGGCGCCGACGATCCCCTGCGGACCGGTCGGCCCTCTCTACGCAGCGCGGCGATCGTCTCGTCGATGCGTGCGAGTCCCCGCGACAGGTACCCCGAGTCGGAGCCGAACCCGACGCGCAGGTGGCGCGCCGTCCCGAACTGATCACCCGGGACGATCAGGACCGATCTCTCGACCCGCAGCCTGTCCACCAGGGGGACCGACCCGATCGGCAGGTCGTAGCGCGCGAACAGGATGGCCCCGGCCAGCGGCGGGACATACCGGAAGACATCGGGGCGCGCCTGCATCCACGATTCCAGGACCGGCAGGTTCGCGCGGATGATGCCGCGGGTGCGGGCGAAGATCGCCTCGCGTCGCTCCGGCTCCAGGGCGATCCGGGCCAGGCGGTCGGAGAGGGCGCCGGGGGCGATCGTCGTGTAATCACGGTAGGACCAGAGCCGTTGCACCGTGGCCTTCGGTCCGACCACCCAGCCGATCCGCAGGCCCGGCAGACCGAACGCCTTCGACAGTCCGGAGGTGATCAGAACCCGGTCGTGGCGCCCCCAGAAGGACGGAGTCGTCGTCCCCGAGACTTCGGCCCCTCGATAGATCTCGTCGGCGACGATGAAGGCGCCGCTCCGCCGCGCGTTGTCCACGATCGCGTCCATCTCCGCCTCGGTCAGGACACCGCCGGTCGGATTGTTCGGGTTCGTGACCAGGATGACGCGGGTCTTCTTCGTGACCGCCCGGCGCAGCCCCTCGACGTCGAGGGCCCAGCGTTCGACACCCCCAGCGCGGCGCATCACGAGACGGAACGGAGCCACCGCCGAGGCGAACGCGCGCGACAGGCCCCAGGTCTGGAGATAATTGGGAAGCATGAACGCCACCCGATCGCCGCGCTCGAGAAGCGACCAGAAGGTGGCATAGTTCGCCTCGCTCCCGCCGTTGGTCACGAGCACGTTGTCGCGCGAGGCGCCCGGGTAGAAGGCGGCGATCTTGTCGCGCAGGTCCTCCGAGCCGTTCGACTGGATGTACCCCATCTCGGTGGACAGGAACGGATCCACGGCACCGCTCTCCCGGAGCAGCTCCCGCACGCTCATCGGCTGCACACCGCTCTCGGACAAGTTGTAATCGACGTAGTTCTCGTAGGTGGACTGCATCCTCTCCATCCGGAACGGCTCGATGCGCACGACAATCTCCTCAGACGCACAGGCGCGGCCCCGAACCGGCCGCGATGCACATTTCCCTGAAAGCGGTTCTCGCGAGACAGGCCGAGAATATCAGCGCCCCCAGATCTTTGTAAAGCGCGCTACTCAATCGCGCGGCGTGTGTGTTGGTATTCGGGGGCACGACGCGCGGCAGCCTGTGCGTCCCCCGCCGGGGAGCGGGCCCGGGCTCCCCCGCGCGGCCGTGTGAGACCTCGCGCCGGGGCCCCGCCGCGCGCACACCAGCGCGGTGGGCGGCGCGAGGCGAACCGAGGGGAGGCTTGCGCAGCAAGCCGGACCCGTGCCGCGCGGGGGAGCCCGGGCCCGCTCCCCGGCGTCGCGGCGGCGAAAAGGGGGGGCCAGTCAGGAGGACGGCCGGTGATGGTAGTCTTGGGCCCATGGAGCGAACGGTTCTTGTCCTGCGCGAGCAGGAGATCAGGCGCCTGCTCGACCCGGCCTCATGCCTGAAGGCGGTCGAGGAGGCGTTCACCGCCTATACCACCGGCGGCGCCTCCCTGCCGGCCGTCATCAACCTCGACGTCGAGGAGCACAAGGGGGAGATCCACATCAAGGCGGGACACCTGCGTCATGGATCCCACTACGCCGTGAAGATCGCCTCCGGATTTCAGGGCAATCCGGCGAAGGGGCTGCCACAGAACGACGGGATGGTCCTCGTGTTCGACGCGAAGACCGGCGTTCCAGTCGCGATCCTTCTCGACAACGGCTTCATCACCGAGCAGCGCACCGGGGCCGCAGGGGCCGTGGCGGCGAAGCACCTGGCCCGCCGCGACGCGCGCGTCGTCGGCGTGGTCGGATGCGGCAACCAGGCGCGCTACCAGCTCGAGTCGCTCGCCCTGGTGCGGCGGCCGGAGGAGGTGCGCATCTATGGCCGCCGCCCCGACAGAGCGCGCGCCTGCGCCGACGAAATGGCGCGGCACCGTGGAATGCCGGAGGGCTGCCGCTTCATGGCCGTTCCCACGGTGCACGAGGCGGTCGAGGGGGCCGACATCGTCGTCACCGTCACGCCCAGCCGCGAGCCGCTCGTGTGCGCCGAGTGGCTCTCTCCGGGCGCGCACGTCACGGCGGTGGGCTCCGACGGACCCGACAAACGGGAGCTGCACACCGACGTTCTGAGGAGAGCCGATCGGATCGTCGCCGACAGCAGGGATCAATGCCTCCGGCTGGGCGAGATCCACCACGCCGTCGCCGAAGGAGCGATTCCCGCGGGCCGGATCGACAGCGAGCTGGGGGAGATCACGGCGGGACGGCGGCCCGGACGGAGCACCGACGCCGAGATCACGGTGTGCGATCTGACCGGCGTGGGCGTGCAGGACGTCGCGGCGGCGACAGTCGTCATGACGCGCGCCCGGGCCGAGGGTCTGGGTCAGACGCTCCCTCTGTGAGGCCCCGACCCGGGGGCGCCGAAGCCCTCGCGGCGCGACGTGTATAATAGATGACGCCATGGCGCAGGAAGTCGCCTTCGAGTACACCGTCCGAACACGTCAGAGCGATGAAAGTTATGCGATCCTGGTCGAGCAGGCGCCCGGCCACTGGATCGCCCAGATTCGCCTGCCCGACGGCACGTTCTGGACAATGAACCGGTCCGAGCCGAAGGCACCCGCCCTGCCGAAGCAGTGGGTCGGGGCCACGCCGGCCGCGGCCGCCGACTACGCCGCCCGCATCCTCACCAATTACTTCGCGAACGAGGGGATGGAGGTCGTGAAGCGTCGATACCTCCTGGAGACGAAGCCCCAGGGCTCCTAGAACGCGGGGGTGAAGTGAGGAAGCTCTCGAGCCTGACGTTCCACGAACGCGCGACCTTGGGCTGGGGCAAGGTGCGCCGCTTCTACCTGGCCCACTTCCGCCCGGCCTACGTGCGCGAGAGCCTGGCCCGCAGGGTCGGGCAGTGCAACCGGACCGGCGCCTGCTGCAATCTCATGTTCACCTGCCCGCTCCTCGACCGCCGCGCCGACCCCGTGCGCTGCACCATCCACGAGTTCAAGCCGAAGGTCTGCCGCCTTTTCCCGATCGACGAGCGCGACCTGCTCGACCGGGACATCGTGTCGCCGGATCACCCGTGCGGATTCTCCTTCGTCCCCCGCGACGAGTTCCTGGCGCGGGGGAGCGGCGAGGCCCGCGCCGCCGCCGCGCGCGTCCACGTGGAAACGATTGATCTCCCGCGGGAGTGAGAACCGTCCCACCCGCGGGGCCCTCACCGTCCGCCGGCGCGGCGCCCTCCTCGCCGCATCCGGCGCGGACTCCCCGGGGGCCGTTGATCTTTGCGGGCAGGTGCCCCATATTGACACGCGCCGCCATCCGTCCGTCGGCTGCTTGACGCGGCGGCGCGGCAGGTAAGGCCGAGGACCCTACTGAATGCCCGGCACCGATCTGGTCCTTCATGAAGAGGAGTACACGAAGATCCGCGAGGTGATCGACCGCCTGCGGACCGAGTGCAACGCCAAGGTCGTCTTCCTCGTCGACAAGAACGGCCAGCAGATCGCCGCGACCGGCGACCTGCACGCGATCGACACCACCGCCCTGGCCTCCCTCGCCGCCGGCAACGTCGCGGCCACCGATTCGCTGGCCCGGCTCATCGGCGAGAAGGAATTCTCCGTCCTGTTCCACGAGGGGGAGCGGGACAACCTGCACATCTCCGTGGTCAGCGGGCGGGTGATCCTCGTCGTCATCTTCGACGAGCGATCGTCGCTCGGGCTCGTGAGGCTGCGGGTCAAGAAGGGTTCGTCGGAGCTCTCGGCCATCCTGGACGTGATGCTGAAGAAATCCGCCCAGCCGCGCAAGGCCGCCGCGGGCGGATCTCCGTTCTCCGAGATCACGGACGAGGACATCGACAAGCTGTTCAGCGACTAGACGAGTACGGGAGCTGCCACCGGGCCCATGACGTTCATCAATTACGCGGCACGAGAGATCAACTGCAAGATCGTCTACTACGGCCCCGGCCTGGGCGGCAAGACGACGAACATCAAGTACGTCTACGAGAAGACCAACCCGAACTCCAAGGGGAAGCTGATCTCCCTGGCCACCGAGACTGACCGAACCCTGTTCTTCGATTTCCTGCCGCTGGACCTGGGCGAGATCCGCGGCTTCCGCACCCGCTTCCACCTCTACACCGTGCCGGGCCAGGTGTTCTACGACGCGTCGCGCAAGCTGATCCTGAAGGGCGTGGACGGGGTCGTCTTCGTCGCCGACTCGCAGGCCGCGCGCATGGAGGCGAATCTCGAGAGCCTGCGGAACCTCGACCTCAATCTCAAGGAGCAGGGGTACGACCTGCGCGCCATTCCCTACGTGCTGCAGCTCAACAAGCGCGACCTTCCTTCCGCCCTGCAGGTCGAGGAGATGAAGCGCCAGCTGATCCGCAAGGGTGAGCCTGTGTTCGAGGCGATCGCCTCGAAGGGGAACGGCGTCTTCGAGACCCTCAAGACCATCGCCAAGATGGTTCTCATCGATCTGCGCAAGGGGCGCTGAGCCCCCGGCTCTCGTCCCGTCATTTCCGCTGGTCCTCCTGCCCGCGGTCCGTCTCAGGTTGCGGAACCGGCGGCGGCGCGCCGCCGGGGACGCGCTCGTCGTGGCGGCGCATCCGGTCGAGAATCTCCTCCGCGCGAGCCCGGCCGGGGGCGCCCGCCGGGAAGAGGCGGGACGCCTCGGTCAGCTCGGCCCGCGCGCGATCGCGCTGTCGCAGGGCGCGGGCGACCAGGCCCATGGCGAGGTGCGTCTCGGGGAGATCGGGACGGACCCGGACGCCCTGTTCGCAGTAGGGCGCGCCGTCGACGAGGACCCCCTCGTCGTAATACGACATGCACAGGTCGGCAAGAGCCAGACCCGCGCCCGGGGCGAGGTGGATCGCCACCTGCCACTCACGCCGGGCGTCCTCCTTCCGGCCGAGGGCGAGGTAGGCTTCGCCCCGACTGCGTCTGACGTCGACGAAGTCCGGGGCGACCTCCAGGAGATCGGTGTAGCGCGCCACGGCCTCGTCCCAGCGCCCCTGCTCGGCGGCCATCGTGGCGAGCGAGTTGTACGCGTCGATCCGGCGCGGGTTCAGGAGGATCGCCTGCAGGTAGGCGTCGCGCGCCTCCTCGACGCGGCCCTTGGACCGGAGCGCGTACGCCCGGTTGAGCGCCTCCTCCTCCGGATACGATTCGCCCGGGTGGAGCGCGTCCAGGTTGAACAGGACGAGTCCGCCCAGGAGGGCGGCGATCACACCCGGCCGGCGCAGGCTCGCCGGTACGGCCGCCAGGAGATTCCCCGACAGGAGCGCCATGACCGGCACCAGAGAAAGCCGGTAGCGATCGGTCGGGAAGAACAGGAGGATCGAGAGGGCATACGATGCCGCGTAGAGAAGCAGGAGCCGGACGCCCGAGCGGCGATCGTCGCTCGAGCCCCGCGAGCCCGCGACGAGACCGGCGAGCGCGAGGGGGGCCACGAGACCGAACGGAAACGACACGAACGAGCGCCACAGAAGAAGGGAGAACAGGGACGATTCGCGCCGGTAGACGTAGGGATCCTGGTTGCGCGGGATCTCCCGTCCCGCGACAAGATCCCTGGCCTTGCGCGCATACAGCCGAAATGCCTCGGCGGGATACTCCCGCAGGAATTGCCAGGCGCGCCCCGCGAAGTAGCGCGAGCGGGCGGACGCCTTCACGATGCCGAGATTTTCCGGCTCCTGCGCCAGGCGCTCGAATTCACCGCCCGGCCGCAGGCGGATGGTCCGGTCGTAGTCGGGGTTGTTGCCGATGTAGAAATTGATGCCGCCGTTGCTCGAGATCAACACGGTCTCGCCGGCCACCATCCAGTTGCGCGCCGCGACGGCGAGAACCGGCAGCGCGACCCCCAGGACGAACAGACCCGGCATCGCCAGGGTTCGGATCCGGCGCCAGGCCCACCACGACGCAGCGGGGACCGCGAAGAGGATGTTGGGGGTCGCCGTGGCCGCGAGACCCCAGAGGACGCCGGCGCCGAAACCGCGGCGGCGCAGGAGCATCAGGAGGCCGCCCAGGACCAGGACGATGTGCAGGACCGGGATGAGAGGCTGGGCGTCGAAATGGACCAGAGGTCCATAGAGCGCCATGACCAGGCCGGCGCACAGGGCGGCGCGCGGGCCGAACAGGCGCCGTCCGATGGCGTACACGAGGACGCACGACAGCGACCCGATCGCCGCCTGGACGGCGTAGATCGCCTCCATGCGCGTGCCCACCGTCACGAACAGAAGCGCTAGAAAGTAGGAGTAGAGCGGCGGCTGCCAGAACACCTCGTGGCCGCCCGTGAGCGACCCGGACGCGATCGCCGTCGCCATCCGGAAATAGTTGGGGCCGTCGACCAGCGGAACATCGAAGTACGGCATGTGCCGGATCTGCAGGACGTACACGATCCGTACGGCGTACGCGAGCAGGAATACGAGGACAGCCCGCGGATCCACCACACGGCGCAAGAAATCCACCGCCCCGTGCCGGCCCGCGGAGGCGGGCGGGGCCGCATCGTGGCTCATGCTCGCTCGCGCGGAGCAGGCGAGGCCGCGGGCAAACCCATGGCGCTGCTCGAAATCGCCCCGACGCGGCCCCGCCCGCCTCCGCTCCCCGAAGACGCCGGCCGGTTCAATCTGTCTGTGCCGTTCCCGTATAAGCCTGAGAACGGCACTGCCAACGGCCCGATCGGCCGTTGGTGAGCCCCGCAAGTCCTGGGCGGGACGCGCCGCGTCGTGGCGATTTCGAGCCGCGCCATGCGCGTGACTCGATCACCGGGTAGCCCGCGCGAGCGAGCATGAGCCACGACGCGGCGCGTCCCGCTCAGGGGGTTCGGAGAATCGGGGCGCAGATTGTGCGTTGACAGTGCCACGAGGCGCCCAGTATAATTGCCGGTCCATCCAGGGAAAAGAGGAGCGAGTGTGAGCTACGCCGTAATATCCGCCGGAGGCAAGCAGCACAAGGTCGCCGTCGGCGATCGGATCAGGGTCGAGAAGATCGTGGCCGGGGTCGGCGACAAGGTGACCTTCGACGAGGTCCTGGCGTTGCAGACCGAGGGCGGGCTCCAGGTCGGCCGCCCCGTCCTGAAGGGCGCGCGGGTGGTCGGTCGCGTCGTCGAGCAGGACAAGGCCAAGAAGGTGCTGATCTTCAAGAAGAAGAAGCGCAAACAGTATCGGCGCACGCGCGGCCACCGGCAGCCGTTCACGGCGGTGGTTGTCGAGGAAATTCACGCCGGATAGGCAGAGGACGGACGAGGATACCGAATGGCCCATAAGAAAGCCGGAGGCAGTTCGAGAAACGGCCGCGACAGCAACTCCCAGCGCCTGGGGGTGAAGCGCTACGGCGGACAGTTCGTCACCGGTGGCTCGATCCTGGTTCGGCAGCGCGGCACACGCTTCAAGCCGGGCCACAACGTCGGTCTGGGACGGGACGATTCCCTGTTCGCCCTGATCGACGGATTCGTGAAGTTCCAGGATCGCGGGCGCATGGGAAAGTACATCAGCGTCCTCCCCTCGGAGGCCGCCCCCGCCCGGCCTTAGATACGCGCCCTCCTTTCCTCCGAACCTCATTGCCGGGCAGCGTGAAAGCCCCGCCAACCCTCGCGAGCAGGGCGTTCACATGTTGATCGATCAGGCCACGATCGTGGTCGCCGGGGGACGCGGCGGCAACGGCTGCGTGAGCTTCCGCCGCGAGAAGTACGTTCCCAGGGGGGGCCCGAACGGCGGTCCCGGGGGGGACGGCGGCTCCGTCTTCATGGTCGCGGACCCATCCCTCAAGGGGCTGAACGCCTTCCGCTACAAGCGAAGGTTCGAGGCGGAGCGCGGCCGCCACGGCGAGGGGAGCGACCGGGCCGGGCACGGGGGCGAGGACCTCCATATCAAAGTTCCACCCGGGACGATGGTGCGGGACGAGAGCGGCACGCTCCTCGCCGACCTGTCGCACACCGGCGATGTCGTGCAGGTGGCCGCGGGTGGCCGCGGCGGGCGCGGCAACGCGGCCTTCGCGACGTCCACGCACCAGGCGCCGCGTGAATCCGAGCCCGGGGCGGACGGCGAAGAGCGCCGCCTGGTCCTGGAGCTGAAGCTCATCGCCGACGTGGGTATCGTCGGGTTCCCGAACGCGGGGAAATCGACTCTCATCTCGCGAATCTCCTCGGCTCGGCCGAAGATTGCGGCGTATCCTTTCACCACGCTCCAGCCGAACCTGGGGGTGGTGGACCTCGGCGAGTTCCGGACGTACGTGGTGGCCGACATCCCAGGGCTGATCGAGGGGGCGCACCACGGCCAGGGACTGGGGATGAAGTTCCTGAGACATATCGAGCGCACGCGTGTCCTCATCCACCTGGTGGACGTCTCCGAAATGTCGGGGCGGGACCCGGTGAGCGATCTGGACGTGGTGAACGCCGAGCTGCGCGCCTTCGGTGAAGGCCTCGCCGGCAAGCCTCAGATCGTCGCGGCCAGCAAGCTCGACGCGCTCGCCGACCGGAAGCGGCTGTCCGGCCTGCAGGCGCGCTGCGAAGCCGCGGGGGTGCCGTTCCACGCGGTGTCGGCGGTGAGTGGTGAAGGAGTACGGGACCTCCTGGAGGAGGTCTGGTCCGTGCTGGCTGCACAGGGGGACAGGGCGGTGCTTACCGCCGCCGAGCCCCGCGAGACCCTGCGCGCGCCCGGACCCGAATCCGCGGGGCGCTGAGTCACGTCTTGTCCGCAGAGGAGGCATCCATACAACTGAAGACAAAGGTGCAGCTGGCCATCGCGGCCGCCGCCGACAGGAAGGCGGAAGATCCGGTCGCATTGAACCTGAAAGGGATCGCGACGTTCACCGACTGCTTCGTCATCGTCGGGGGAAGCCAGAGGCGGCAGACGCAGGCGATTTGCGACGCCGTCATCGAGCGCCTGGCGGAGAAGGGGCAGCACCCCGGGCACGTGGAGGGGTACAAGCTCGGGGACTGGATCCTGATCGACTATGCCGATCTCGTCGTGCACGTGTTCACCCGGGAGACCCGCGAGTTCTACGGACTCGAGAATCTCTGGGGCGACGCTCCGCGCATGGCCCTCGCGGGTCCGCAAAACCGCAGGAACAGAGGGGCTTCGGCCGCCCGCAAGGGTTGACATTGGGAAGGGCGATCCGTACATTACCCGCCTTAATCGGCGGAAGGATACCGGCGTGAACGCGATCGCCTCGGACGTCCTGGCGGTCCCCTTGGTCCATCGGTCGGCGCTGATGGCACGCGTCGTCGAACTGGCGCGACGGGTCGCGGGGAGCGACGCGAATCTCCTCGTCGTCGGCGAGAGCGGTACCGGCAAGGGCCTCCTGGCGCGGTTCATCCACGAGGCCAGCGCGAGGCGGCGGGGCCCGTTCGTCACCATCACCTGCGCCAACATCGCGGCCGACCTGCTCGAGAGCGAGCTGTTCGGCCACGAGAAGGGCGCCTTCACCGGCGCGGTGCGCCAGAAGCCCGGGCGCTTCGAGGACGCGGCCAAGGGGACGCTGTTCCTGGACGAGATCGGGGAGCTGCCGGTGAGCCTCCAGGTCAAGCTGCTCCAGGTGCTCGAGGAGAAGACCTTCACCCGAGTGGGGGGCAACCAGCCGCTGACCGTGGACGTGCGCATCCTCGCCGCGACCAACCGCAACCTCGAGGACATGGTGCGCGAGCGCCATTTTCGAGAGGACCTGTTCTTCCGGCTCAACGTGTTTCCGATCACGCTGCCGCCGCTGCGCGAGCATCCGGCCGACATCGC
>DASQAT010000050.1 GCA_035635555.1 Candidatus Dormiibacterota bacterium | reverse complement strand
CCGGACGACGGACGTGACGGGGGTATCGACGCTGCCGTCGGGCGTGGAGATGGTGATGCCGGGGGACAACGTGGGACTGGCCATTGAGCTGATCACGCCGATCGCGATGGACAAGGGGCTGCGCTTCGCGATCCGCGAGGGCGGCCGCACCGTCGGCGCCGGCACGGTCACGGAGATCGTTCAGTAATGCGCGACCTGATCACGTTCCAGTGCAGCCAGTGCAAGAGGCGGAACTACGTCTCCACGAAGAATCGCAAGAAGACGACCGAGAAGCTGGAGTTCAAGAAGTTCTGCCGCTGGTGCCGGTCGCACACGGTGCACAAAGAGGCGAAGTGAGGGGGCGGCCCGTCCAGGCCAGTAGCTCGAACGGCTAGAGCGCCGGTCTCCAAAACCGGATGTTGGGGGTTCGAATCCCTCCTGGCCTGCCAGGCGCGTGCAGGGATGTGTTGACACGGGAGCCGCATGAACTGGTGGACGAGGGCACGGACGTTCCTGGTCGAGGTACGGTCGGAGCTGAAGCGCACTTCGTGGCCGTCCTGGATCGAAGTGCGCGGCACGACGACCGTCGTCATCGTGACCGTCTTCGTCTTCGCGCTGTTCCTGTGGATCGTGGACACCGTGCTGTTCCACATGGTCAGCTGGGTCTTCACGCACGCAGGTTGAGGGCGATGACGGGCATGGCGAAGCTGTGGTACATCGTGCATACCTACTCAGGCTATGAGAACAAGGTCCGCGAGAGCCTCAAGCAGCGCACGGAGGCGCTCGGGATGGACAACGACATCGGCGAGATCCTCATCCCGACCGAGGATGTCGTCGAGATGCGGGACGGCGCGAAGGTCATCTCCAAGAAGAAGTTCTTTCCGGGATACGTGCTGATCAACATGGAGATGAACGACGCCACCTGGCACGTCGTGAAGAACACTCCCAAGGTGACCGGCTTCGTCGGCTCGGGGCTGAAGCCGACGCCGCTCACGCAGGAGGAAGTGGACCGCATCATCAACCAGGTCTCGGTGGCGGCGGAGAAGCCGAAGCCGAAGTTCCACTTCCAGAGGGGCGACCAGGTCCGCATCGTGGACGGGCCGTTCTCCAACTTTTCCGGGATCGTGGACGAGGTCAATCAGGACCGCGCCACGCTGAAGGTGATGGTGACCATTTTCGGGCGGTCGACGCCCGTCGAGCTCGACTTCCTGAAGGTCGAGAAGCTCTAAGGCCCGTCAAGGGCGTCGAAGGACACGGCTCATGGCCAAGAAGATCGTCGGCTACGTCAAGCTGCACATCCCCGCCGGCAAGGCGACGCCGGCGCCGCCCGTCGGCCCCGCGCTGGGCCAGCAGGGTGTCAATATCATGGACTTCTGCAAGAACTTCAACGCGCAGACCGCCAAGGCGGGCGAGGGGATGATCATCCCGGTGATCGTCACCGTGTACGCCGACCGGTCCTACACCTTCATCACCAAGACGCCGCCCGCGAGCATCCTGCTCAAGAAGGCGGCCGGCCTGGCGAAGGGCTCGGGGGTCCCCAACAAGGAAAAGGTCGGCAAGGTCACCATGGGCCAGGTCGAGGAGATCGCGCGCACCAAGCTGCCGGACCTGAACACCGAGAGCCTGGAGTCGGCCATCCGGTCGGTCCTCGGCACGGCCCGCAGCATGGGGATCGAGGTGACCACATGAAGCGGCACGGCAAGAAGTACGCGGCGGCCAAGGAGCAGGTGCCCGCGAAGCCCTGCTCGCTGGACGAAGCGATCCCCCTCCTGAAAAAGGTCAAGTACGCGAAGTTCGACGAGACGCTGGAGCTGGCGCTCCTGCTGGGCGTGGACCCGAAGCACGCCGACCAGATGGTCCGGGGCACCGTGATCCTGCCGCACGGCAGCGGGGCCTCGAAGAAGGTCCTGGTGATCGCGACCGGCGAGAAGATGAAGGAGGCGGAGAAGGCGGGCGCCGATCACGTCGGTGGCGTCGAGATGGTGCAGAAGATCCAGGAAGGCTGGCTCGATTTCGACGCGGTGGTCGCCACGCCGGACACCATGAAGGACGTCGGCAGGCTGGGGAAGATCCTCGGACCGAAGGGGCTCATGCCCAACCCGAAGACCGGCACGGTCAGCTTCGACGTGGCCAAGGCCGTGCAGGAGATCAAGGCGGGCAAGGTGGAATTTCGCGTCGACAAGACGTCGATCATCCACGTCCCGTTCGGGAAGTCGTCCTTCGAGGAGAAGAAGCTTCTCGACAACGCCCGGGCGCTGGTGGCCGCTGTGCTGCGCGCCAAGCCGCCCACGGCCAAGGGAAAGTACCTGCGCTCGGCCTACGTGTCGAGCAGCATGAGCCCGAGCGTCCGGCTGGACCTCGGCAGCCTTGAAGCGCTCGCGTAGGAGAGAGGGATGAACAAACAGGAGAAGACCCAGGAGATCGAGGCGCTCAAGAGCGCGCTCGAGTCCCGCCCGCCGACCTTCGTGCTGGCGTACCGCGGACTGAGCGTGAACCAGGTCTCCGCGCTGCGCAAGAAGGTGCGGGCGACCTCCTCGCGGTACCGGGTGGTCAAGAACCGCCTGGCGCTGCGGGTGATCAAGGGCACGCCGTACGAGGGTCTGGCGCCGCACTTCGAGGGACCGACCGCGATCGCCTACAGCAGCAAGGACCCGGCCGCGCTCGCCAAGGCCCTGGAGGAGTTCACCAAGGACAATCAGGGCTTCCAGATCAAGGCGGGACTGATCGACGGGCGGGTGGTCGATCCCCAGGCGATCAAGACGCTCGCCTCTCTGCCGTCGCGCGAGGTGCTCGTGGCGCGCCTGCTGTCGGTTCTCAACGGTCCGATGGTCCGCCTGGTGACGGTGATGAAGTCTCCGGCCCGCGGCCTGGTCCGGGCCCTCGACGAGATCGCACGGAAGAAGACGCAAGGGGACGCGGCGGCGCCCGCTGCTACACCCGCGCCCTGAAAGGGAACGCCCCGATTCACGAAACGAAGCGCTTGGATTCAGGAGGACAGAATGCCCGCGATTACGAAGGACGACGTCAAGAACTACCTGAAGGCGGCCCCGATGCTCGAGGTGGCCGAGCTGGTGAAGGAGCTGGAGAGCGAATTCGGGGTCTCGGCCGCCGCCATGCCCATGATGATGGCGGGCGGAGCGATGGCCGGCGCCGCCGCCGCTCCCGCGGCCGCCGAGGTCAAGGACACGTTCGACGTCGTCCTGACCGAGGTGGGCGACAAGAAGATCAACGTCATCAAGGTCGTCCGCGAGGTCACCAGCCTGGGTCTGAAGGAGGCGAAGGACCTGGTGGACGGCGCGCCGAAGACCGTCAAGGAAGGGGTGTCCAAGACGGAGGCCGAAGACATCAAGAAGAAGTTCGCCGAGGCGGGGGCCAAGGTCGATCTGAAGTAGGCGGCGTCCTCGTGCCGTACGTTCCACACGATTCCCGGCCGGCCGCAGGTCCGGTCGCAGGGTGCCGCGCCCTCGCGCGGCCCGGGAGTCGACTCCGTGAAGCCATTGAACAGGTCCGCCCGCGCACGGGACGCGTCCCGCGCGCCGGGGGGAAGGGGGCCTCTTGACCCAGATGACGAGTGAAGAGCAGTCCATCCCGACGAACGGCAACGGCCGCGAGCGCGTCAATTTCTCGAAGATCCACACCGCCATCCCGATCCCGAATCTGATCGAGGTGCAGAAGCGGTCCTACGAGCGCTTCCTGCAGATCTACACGGCGCCGGCGGATCGCGAGGACACGGGGCTGCAGGCGGTCTTCAAGTCGATCTTCCCGATCTCCGACTTCCGGCAGACCTGCTCGCTCGAATTCGTCGAGTACACCATCGGGAACTGGGAGTGCAAGTGCGGCAAGCTGGAGGGTCTGGAGCACCTCCGGATCACTTGCGTCAAGTGCGGCAAGAAGACCATCTCCCAGAACCCGAAGGCGCCGCGCCACACCTGCCCCGACTGCGGCTGGGCCAACGAGAACCGTGTCGACCACTGCGAGATGTGCGGCGACCCCGTGTCGCTCAAGTTCAAGTACGACGTGGCGGAATGCCAGGAGCGCGGCATGCACTTCACCGTCCCGCTCAAGGTGAAGATCCGCCTGGTGGTCTACGAGAAGGACTCGGCCTCGGGGAACAAGGAGATCCGCGACATCAAGGAGCAGGAGGTCTATTTCGGCGAGATCCCGCTGCTGACCGAGAACGGGACGTTCATCATCAACGGCACCGAGCGCGTCATCGTGTCGCAGCTGCACCGGTCGCCGGGCGTGTTCTTCCAGTCCGACGACCAGAAGAAGGTCTGGATGGCCAAGGTCATCCCGTACCGCGGCTCCTGGCTCGAGTTCGAATACGACGAGAAGGACCTGCTGTACGTGCGCATCGATCGCAAGCGGAAGTTCCTCGGCAGCGTCGTGCTGCGGGCCCTGGGCATGAAATCGGACGAGGAGGTGCTGCGCCGGTTCTACCGCGCCGAGACGATCGTCGTCGAGAACAAGAAGCTGGCCTGGCGCGTGTCGTCCGGACTCGTCGGGCACCGCGCCCGGGCGGACGTGACCGATCGGAAGGGCAAGGAGACGGTCGTCGCCCGCGGCAAGAAGATCACCCCGACCCTCGTCGCCGCGCTGGAGAAGGCGGGTGTCGAGACGGTGCCGATCGACCCGGAGGAAATCGAGGGGGCCTACGCCATCGCCGACATCGTCGACACTCGTTCCGGTGAGATTCTGGGGGAGGCGAACGAGAAGGTCGGCGGCAAGGCGATCGACGACATCATCGCCCGGGGGCTGTCGTCGTTCGAGGTGTTCTTCCCGCTCGAATCGGAGATCGCCACCATCCTGACCGACACGCTGCGCAAGGATCCCGTGAAGACTCCCGAGGAGGCGCTGGTCGAGATCTACCGGCGCCTGCGGCCGGGTGATCCGCCGACGCTCGAGGGCTCCCGGACGCTGTTCAACGGAATGTTCTTCGACGGGAACCGCTACGACCTGTCGCGCGTCGGGCGCCTCAAGATGAACACCAAGCTCGGGACCAGCTTCCCGCTGGACCAGCGCGTGCTCGCGGTGGACGATTTCGTGCTGGTGCTGAAGTACCTCCTCGGCCTGCGCAAGAATCCCGCCGGGGTGGATGACATCGATCACCTGGGGAACCGCCGCGTGCGGGCCGTCGGCGAGCTGCTGGAGAACCAGTTCCGCATCGGGCTGGTGAGGATGGAGCGGGCCATCAAGGAGAAGATGTCGGTCTACCAGGAGATGACCACAGCCATGCCGCACGACCTGATCAACGCCAAGCCGGTCATGGCGGCCATCCAGGAGTTCTTCGGGTCCTCGCAGCTGTCGCAGTTCATGGACCAGACGAACCCCCTGTCCGAGATCACCCACAAGCGCCGCCTGTCGGCGCTGGGCCCGGGCGGTCTGTCGCGCGAGCGCGCCGGGTTCGAGGTGCGCGACGTCCACCCGACTCACTACGGGCGCATCTGCCCGATCGAGACGCCGGAGGGGCCGAACATCGGCCTCATCTCGTCCCTGTCCTGCTACGCCCGCATCAACGAGTTCGGCTTTATCGAGTCCCCCTACCGCAAGGTCGAGAAGGGGGTGGTCATGGACTACTCCCGGATCACCGCCAAGGGGGATTCGCCGTACGAGCTGGGTCAGGTCGTGGAAAGCTCCGAGCTCGAGAAGGCACTGCGGCCCCTGCGCAAGGCGGGCAAGAAGGTACGGCTGCCCGACCACGAGCCGCACCCGTTCTACCTGACCGCGTGGGAGGAGGACAAGGGGGTCATCGCGCAGGCGAACGTGCCGGTGAACGAGGACGGCCGCATCGTCGAGGAGAGGGTCACGGCGCGCGTCGCCGGCGAATCGAAGTTCGTGCACCGTGACGAGGTGCAGTTCATCGACGTGTCGCCGAAGCAGCTGGTCTCCGTGGCGGCGTCGCTCATCCCGTTCCTGGAGAACGACGACGCCAACCGCGCCCTCATGGGCTCGAACATGCAGCGCCAGGCGGTGCCCCTGATCAAGGCGGAGGCCCCGCTGGTGGGCACCGGCATGGAGCAGATCACCGCCCGCGATTCCGGCGCGGTCGTCAGCTGCCAGCGCGACGGCATGGTCGACTACGTCGACTCGCAGCGCATCATCATCCGCGTGTCCGGCGAGGGGTACGGGCTGAAGGGGCGCGAGAACGAGGACTTCGGGGCCGACATCTACAACCTCACCAAGTTCAAGCGCTCGAACCAGAACACCTGCATCAACCAGAAGGCCGTGGTGCAGGCTGGGCAGAAGGTCAGGAAGGGGGACGTGCTGGCGGACGGTCCCTGCACGGAGCACGGCGAGCTGGCGCTGGGGCGCAACGTTCTCGTGGCGTTCATGCCCTGGCGGGGCTACAACTTCGAGGACGCCATCCTGGTCTCCGAGAAGATGGTCACGGACGACTACTTCACCTCGATCCACATCGAAGAGTTCGAGATCGAGGCGCGCGATACCAAGCTCGGGCCGGAGGAGATCACCCGGGACATCCCGAACGTGTCGGAGGACTTCCTCAAGGACCTCGACGAGTCGGGCATCATCCGCATCGGCGCCCACGTCCGCCCCGGCGACATCCTGGTCGGCAAGGTGACCCCGAAGGGAGAGACTCAGCTCACGCCCGAAGAGAAGCTCCTCCGGGCGATCTTCGGAGAGAAATCCGGCGACGTGCGGGACGCGTCCCTGACGACTCCCCCCGGGATCGAAGGGACCGTGGTGGACGTCAAGATCTTCTGCCGCAAGGGCGTCGAAAAGGACGGCCGGGCGCTGCAGATCGAGCAGGAGCAGATCGCCCGGATGGAGAAGAACCTCAACGACGAGATCCGCATCCTGAAGGAGGAGAACCGCAACCGCATCACCGAGATCCTCCTCGACAAGAAGCTCGTGGCACCCCTGACGGAGAAGCGCAAGAAGAGGGAGCTGCTGGCGAAGGGGACGGCTCTCGATCGCGAGGTCATGGCAAGGCTCACGGTGGACGACCTCATGCGCGTCGAGGTGGACTCCCGGAAGGGCGAGGTGGACGAGATCCGCGAGATCGAGGAGCGCACCGAGCGCAAGATCCAGATCCTCAAGCGCCTGCACGAGGAGAAGATCGCCCAGCTCAAGAAGGGGGACGAGCTGTCGCCGGGCGTCATCAAGCTCGTGAAGGTCTACGTCGCCATGAAGCGCAAGCTGTCGGTCGGGGACAAGATGGCCGGCCGGCACGGGAACAAGGGGGTCATCGCCCGCATCCTGCCGCAGGAGGACATGCCGTACCTGCCCGACGGCACGCCGGTGGAGATCGTGCTCAATCCGCTGGGCGTTCCGTCGCGCATGAACGTCGGGCAGATCCTCGAAACGCATCTCGGCTGGGCGGCGCGGGCGCTGGGTCTGTACTTCTCGACACCGGTGTTCGACGGCGCCTCGGAGAAGGAGATCAAGGACTATCTCAAGAAGGCCAGCCTCCCGGCGACGGGCAAGACCGTGCTGTTCGACGGCAAGTCCGGGGATCCCTTCGACCAGAAGGTCTGCGTCGGCTACATCTACATGATGAAGCTGTCGCACCTGGTGGACGACAAGATCCACGCGCGCTCCATCGGACCGTACTCTCTGATCACCCAGCAGCCCCTGGGCGGCAAGGCCCAGTTCGGAGGCCAGCGCTTCGGCGAGATGGAGGTCTGGGCGCTCGAGGCGTACGGCGCGGCCCACATCCTGCAGGAGCTCCTGACCGTCAAGTCCGACGACGTGTACGGGCGCACCAAGATCTACGAGGCCCTGGTGAAGGGAGAGACCACCGTGGATCCGGGGCTCCCGGAATCCTTTAACGTCCTCGTGCGCGAGCTGCAGAGCTTGTGCCTGGACATCGAACTGCGGGCCGGCACACAGAACGAGCCCCCGACCGCGGGAGGAGACGCTCGATGAGACCCTACACCGAAGGGTTCCGCCCCATGAGCAAGAGCTCCCCCTTCTCGGACAAGGCCCGCACGATCAACGATTTCGAGTCGATCCGAATCTCCCTGGCCTCGCCGGAGAAGATCCGCTCCTGGTCGTACGGCGAAGTGACGAAACCCGAGACGATCAACTACCGCACCTTCAAGCCCGAGCGCGACGGTCTGTTCTGCGCCAAGATATTCGGCCCCGTCACCGACTGGGAGTGTCTGTGCGGCAAGTTCAAGAGGATGAAGCACAGGGGGGTGATCTGCGACAAGTGCGGTGTCGAAGTCACCCAGAGCAAGGTGAGACGCGAGCGCATGGGGCATATCGAGCTCGCGTCCCCGGTGAGCCACGTCTGGTTCTTCAAGGGACTGCCGAGCCGCATCGGCCACCTGCTCGACATCTCGCTCCGCGACCTGGAGCGCATCCTGTACTTCGAGGCGTACGTCGTCGTCGATCCCGCCGACGCCCCCCTCGAGGAGAAGGAGCTCCTCACGGAAGAGCGCTACAGGAAGCTGCGCGAGGAGAACGGCGACAAGTTCATTGCCAAGATGGGCGCCGAGGCGATCAAGGAGCTCCTGCGGCGGGTGCGCGTCGAGGAGCTCGCGCTCGAAATGCGCGCCAGGATGAAGACCGAGACCTCGACCCAGAAGCGCCTGAAGTTCGCCAAGCGGCTCAAGGTCGTCGACGCCTTCCGCAAGTCGGGGAACAAGCCGGAGTGGATGATCCTCGACGTGATTCCGGTCATCCCGCCGGAGCTGCGGCCCCTCGTGCCGCTCGACGGCGGTCGCTTCGCGACGTCCGACCTGAACGATCTGTACCGGCGCGTCATCAACCGCAACAACCGGCTGAAGAAGCTGCTCGAGCTGCGCGCTCCGGAAGTCATCATTCGGAACGAGAAACGGATGCTTCAAGAGGCCGTGGACGCCCTGTTCGACAACGGGCGGCGCGGTCGCGTCCTGCGCGGCACCAACAACCGGCCCCTGAAGTCGCTCTCCGACACGCTCAAGGGGAAGCAGGGCCGGTTCCGCCAGAACCTCCTGGGGAAGCGCGTCGACTATTCGGGCCGCTCGGTCATCGTCGTCGGGCCCGAGCTGAAGCTCCACCAGTGCGGTCTGCCGAAGAAGATGGCGCTCGAGCTGTTCAAGCCGTTCATCTACAACAAGCTCGAGCAGGAGGGGCTGGTCTCGACCATCAAGGCGGCCAAGGAGATGGTCGAGCTTCAGAAGCCGAAGGTCTGGGACTTTCTGGAGGAGGTCATCCAGGAGCACCCCGTTCTCCTCAACCGCGCCCCGACCCTTCACCGTCTCGGGATCCAGGCGTTCGAGCCGGTCCTCGTCGAGGGGAAGGCGATCAAGATCCACCCGCTCGTCTGCACGGCGTTCAACGCCGACTTCGACGGTGACCAGATGGCGGTTCACATTCCGCTGTCGCCCAAGGCGCAGATCGAGGCGCAGATCCTGATGCTCTCGACGCAGAATCTGCTGTCGCCCGCGAACGGCCAGCCGGTGGTCGTGCCGACGCAGGACATCGTGCTGGGCGTGTACTACCTGACCAAGCACAAGCAGGGTGCCAAAGGCGAAGGGCGCGTCTTCGGGTCGGCGGACGAGGCCCTCCTGGCGCTCGATCTGGGCGAGGTCGATCTCCTGACGGCGGTGCGCGTGCGCTATTCGGGCGAGCTCATGGACCTGACGACGGTCTACGACGACCAGGACGTGCTGCACACCGAGATCCAGATCGTCGAGAAGCAGCTGATCTCCACCACGATCGGCCGGATCCTGTTCAACGACCACCTGCCCGAGGGGGTGCCGTTCGTGAACGGCCTCCTGAAGAAGAAGGGCCTGGGCCAGCTCGTGCAGTTCTGCTACCTGCACTTCGGCAACGAGAAGACCGTGAAGATGGTGGACGAGCTGAAGACCCTCGGCTTCTACTACGCGACCCGTGCCGGGGTGTCGATCGGCATCGACGACATGGTCGTCCCGGCCAACAAGGAGCGTCTGGTCGAGGAAGCCCGCCGGTCGCAGGACGCCGTGGAGAACGAGTACAAGGAGGGCGCCATCACGCCCGGGGAGCGGTACAACAAGGTCATCGCCATCTGGTCGGACGTGACCGAGAAGATCTCCGACGCGATGTTCAAGCAGATGCAGGAGATCGACAACTCGGGCGGCGAGTTCAACCCGATCTACATGATGGCCGACTCGGGTGCCAGGGGATCCAAGCAGCAGATGCGTCAGCTGGCGGGGATGCGCGGACTGATGGCGAAGCCCTCGGGCGAGATCATCGAGACGCCGATCACCTCCAACTTCCGCGAGGGGCTCAACGTGCTGCAGTACTTCATCTCCACGCACGGGGCCCGCAAGGGGCTGGCCGACACGGCCCTCAAGACGGCCGACTCGGGCTACCTCACCCGGCGCCTGGTGGACGTGGCGCAGGACGTGATCATCACCGAGGACGACTGCCAGACCATCGAGGGGATCTACGTCACCGCGATCGTCGAAGGGGGCGAGGTCATCGAGACGCTGCGTGACCGCCTCATCGGCCGCGTGGCGATGGAGGACGTCTACGATCCTCTCACCGGCGACCTGATCATCCGGGGGAACGAGGAGATCAATGAAGACGTCGCCGGTCAGATCCAGGCCGCGGGGCTCGAGAAGGTCAAGATCCGATCGGTGCTCACCTGCGAATCGCGCCGGGGCGTGTGCGTCAAGTGCTACGGGCGGAACCTCGCCACCGGCCGGTCGGTCGAGCTGGGCGAGGCGGTCGGCGTGATCGCCGCGCAGTCGATCGGCGAGCCGGGCACGCAGCTGACGATGCGCACCTTCCACATCGGTGGCGCGGCATCGCGCACCGCGGTGCAAAGTCACGTCGAGGCCAAGTCCTCCGGCACGGTTCGCTTTACGCCGACCATGCGCTATGTCAGCAATGCCAAGGGCGACAAGGTGGTGATCTCGCGCTCGGGCGAGATCATCATTGCGGATGACAACGGCCGCGAGCGCGAGCGCCACAAGGTGCCTTACGGCGCCACGCTGCAGGTCAGCGACGGCGACAGCGTGCGCGCGGGCAAGACCCTCGCCAACTGGGACCCGCACCACCGGCCGATCATTACCGAGTACGCCGGAACGGTGAAGTTCGAGCACGTCGAGGAAGGCTCCACCGTCGCCAAGCAGATCGACGACGTGACCGGCCTTTCCACCCTCGTCGTCATCGACGCGAAGCGCCGCACCACGGCCGCCAGCAAAGGCCAGCGGCCCTCGGTCAAGCTGATCAACGAGGTGGGCGAAGAAGTGCGCATCGCCGGTACTGACCACGCGGTGAACATCAGCTTTCCGGTGGGCGCGGTGATCGCGGTGCGCGACGGCCAGCAGGTGCAGGTCGGCGAAGTGCTGGCGCGCATCCCGCAGGAAGTCTCGAAGACGCGCGACATCACCGGCGGTCTGCCGCGGGTGGCGGAGCTGTTCGAGGCGCGTTCTCCCAAGGACGCGGGCATCCTCGCCGAGGTGACCGGCACCGTCAGCTTCGGCAAGGACACCAAGGGCAAGCAGCGC
>DASQAT010000049.1 GCA_035635555.1 Candidatus Dormiibacterota bacterium | reverse complement strand
CTTCCTTACCAAGGAAGTGCTCTACCACTGAGCCACGTGGGCCCGGGAAAGAAGCCATGGAGCGGGAAACGGGATTCGAACCCGCGACCCTCAGCTTGGAAGGCTGATGCTCTACCCCTGAGCTACTCCCGCGTTCCCTGCATCCGGCTGGGGTGAGGAACCACCCTGCAGCTGGCGCCTCGCCGCAGCCGCCGTCTCCCTTCCGTCCTGCCGATTGCCGTTCAGCCGCCCGCCCGCACGGCCCGCCCCTTGAATCATGCCGCGCCCATGCTGCGCGCTTCGGTGGGTGGTGGGGAGAGGAGGATTCGAACCTCCGAAGCACAACGGCGGCAGATTTACAGTCTGCTCCCTTTGACCGCTCGGGAATCTCCCCACGGACATGCCGCCGTTCGCGACAAAAACCGCCTGAGAACGACGCCCTGACACACAAACGCCCGCTCGCGCGGGCTGGAGCTGGCGAAGGGATTTGAACCCCCGACCGGCTGATTACAAATCAGCTGCTCTACCCGCTGAGCTACGCCAGCTAGTCAAACGCCGCATCCTAACATGCGTTTACGCGCTCTGCAAGACCCCTGCCAAAAAAAGTTACGGGTTCCGGGCCGACCGCCTCTGCCGGACCGCCTCGAACAGCACGACCCCGGCGGCCACCGACAGGTTCAGCGATTCGACACCCCCCGCCATAGGTATCGAGAGGACGGCATCGCAGGTCTCTCTCGCCAGCCGTCGCAGCCCCCTTCCCTCCCCTCCGAGCACCAGGGCGACAGGGGAGGTGAGATCGAACGAGGTCCAGGCGGAATCTCCCGTGCTGTCCAGTCCAACGACCCAGATGTTCCTCTCCTTCAAGGACTTCAATAGCGATACCACGTTCTTCACGCGGGCCACCGGCAGGCGTTCGACCGCCCCCGCGGCCGCCTTCACGGCAACCGGCGTGAGACCCGCGGCCCCGCGCTCGGGCAGGAACAGGCCGTGCGCTCCCGCCGCGGCGGCGACCCTCACAATCGCGCCCAGGTTGCGTGGATCCTCAACACCGTCGAGCACCACGAACAGAGCGCCCGGGCCGGCCGAGCCGACGAGATCGTCCGGATCGGCGTACGCCGCTCCGGCCACGAACGCCACGACGCCCTGGTGCGACTCTCCCTCGGCCAGTCTGTCGAGGAGGCGATCGGGTTGGCGGACGACCGGGACCCCGGCCGCCCGGGCGGCGTCGAGCACCTGCCTGATGCGGGCGTCCTCCCTGGAAGCGGCGACCAGGACGCGCGTGACGCCGCGCTTTCCGGCCTCCAGCGCCTGGAGCACCGGATGGATGCCGAAGATCCGGTCGCTCACGCGCTCTCCCCTCGCGTCGCGGACAGGAGGGAGGTCGCGCGCTCGGCGCACGATGCGACGCGCCGCGGGAGCGACAGGCGGCTTCCCTCCTCGATGACCGGCAGCAGCTTCACCATCTCCGGCCCGGAGGAGGCGCCGGTCAGCGCGACGCGCATCGGGTGGTACAGGTCGCGCCCCTTGGCGCCGGTCTCGCGCCGCACCTCCTCGGCCACCGCCTGGAAGCGTTTGGCGTCGAGCGCCTCGGGTCCCAGGCGCCGGACCAGCGCTTCGATGACGGCACGTGCCTTCGGGTCGAGAAGGGTGGGGCGCACCTCGGGATCGGTCAGGCTTCTCGCGGCGGAGAACTCGAAGAGGAAGGCGCTCTCCCTCGGGAGATCGCTCATCTTCGGAAGTCTCTCGGCATAGAGGAGAGCGAGCCGCCCCACCCAGGCCAGGGTCCCCGGCGCGATCTCCCCCGCCAGGTAGCCGGCCTTCTGAAGCTGCTCCGCCGCCAGGGACGCCAGCCGGCCCGGGGGCAGCCGGTTCATGTGCCGGGCGGCGAGGGCATCGAGCTTCACCCTGTCGAAAATCGCCGGGGCGCGCGACACGCGCGCCAGGTCGAACTGCGCGACCAGCTCCTCCTGCGTGAGCAGGTCCTGCCCGCCGGGCGGCGACCAGCCGAGCAGCGCCAGGTAGTTCATCAGCCCCTCGGGCGGGTAACCCTCTTCCCGGAACCAGGCGACCGCGGCCGCGCCGTCTCGCTTGCTCAGGGGCGCGCCACCGGGGCCGGCGATGAGCGGCAGGTGGGCGAAGCGCGGCATGGCGTCGGCGCCGAGCGCGCGGTACACCAGGATCTGCCGCGGCGTGTTGGAGAGGTGATCGTCCCCCCGGATGACGTGGCTGATCGCCATCAGCGCATCGTCCACCACCACGGCGAAGTTGTAGGACGGCCACCCATCCCGGCGCAGAAGGACGAAATCGCCGATCTGGGACAGCGGGAAGCGCACCTCGCCGTGAACGAGGTCCTCGAACGCGATCGCCTCTTCGTTCCCGGCGACCGCGCCGACGTTGAACCGCACCGCGGCCGGCTCGCCGCCGCGGCGCCGGCGGGCCGCCTCGTCCTTCGGGATGCCGCGGCATCGGCCGGGATAGAGAGAGGCCCGCCCCGCCTCGCGCTGCGCGGCGCGCTCCTCCTCGAGAACCTGCTGCGAGCAGAAGCAGGGGTACGCCAGGCCGCGCTCGATCAGCCCTTCCGCGCGCCCCTCATAGATCGACAGCCGCTCCGATTGGCGGTACGGCCCGCCCGCACCCCCCTCGCCTGCCCCTTCGTCCCAGCCCAGGCCGAGCCAGCGAAGCTCGTCCATCAGGTGCTCCTCGTGCTCGGGGCTGGAACGCGTCGCGTCGGTGTCCTCGATGCGCAGGACGAAGACGCCCTGGTGCCGCCTGGCGTACAACCAGTTGAACAGCGCCGTGCGGGCGTTACCGACGTGCAGGTCACCGGTGGGGGAGGGCGCGAAACGGACACGCGGAGGACTCACGCGCCGGCTCCCGCGAGGAGAACCACGGCCTGGGCCATGATCCCCTCCTGCCGGCCGACGGCCCCCAGACCCTCGAGTCTCTTCGCCTTCACGGAAACACGGCCGCCCGGCGCTCCCAGCGCTCCGGCCAGCGCCGCCCGCATCGCCTCGATGTGCGGCTGCAGGCGCGGCGCCTCCGCCAGGACGATGGCGTCCACGTTTACGATTTCGAACCCGCGGGTCCTCACGTCGCGCATCACCTCCTGGAGGAACCACAGACTGGAGCGGCCCAGGTACGCCGGATCACCGGAGGGAAAGCGCGTGCCCATGTCGGGCAGCCCGAGCGCGCCGAGGAGCGCGTCGCAGACCGCGTGCGACAGCACGTCCGCGTCCGAGTGACCGGCCAGGCCGCGCGTGTGCGGGATCTCGACCCCGCCCAGGACCAGCCTGCGCCCCGGGCGCAGCGCGTGCGCGTCGGCGCCGCAGCCGATGCGCAGGGGCTGCGGCTGTGCGGCGCCGCGCGGCGCCGCGGCGGGAGCCGCCGCCGGCCGCCGCCGCGATCGCGTTCGTGCTCGCCGCTCACGCACCGTGTTCCCCCTCCGTTTCGGCCGCCAGCATCGCTTCGGCCAGCGCCAGGTCCCCGGGGGTGGTGATCTTGATGTTGCGCTGCGACCCCTCGACGAAAACGACCAGATGCCCCGTCCTCTCCACGAGCGCGGCGTCGTCCGTGCCGGTAAACCCGTCGCGCTCGGCGCGCGAGTACGCGTCGCGCAGCACGTCCCCCCGGAAGCCCTGCGGCGTCTGCGCCAGGCGCAGCCGGTCGCGCGGCAGGGTCGCCGCCGCGGCCCCCTCCTCGTCGACCTGCTTGATCGTATCGGGCGGGACGAGGCCCGGGATCGCGGCGCCGCTTTTTTCCGCCGAGGCGATCACGGCGTCGATGATCGCCCGCGGGACCAGCGGTCGCGCCGCGTCGTGGACCAGGATGATCTCGTCCTCCGCCGAGGTCGCGGCCTGAAGCGCAGAGCGCACCGACTCCTGACGGGTCGCTCCGCCGCGCACCAGGACGACTCTGTCGGCCGACGGGCCGAGGAGACGCCTCGCTTCGTCGGGGTCCGGCACCGCCGCCACCACGCGATCGACGCGCGGGTGCGACAGGAAGGCGGCGAGGGAGCGTTCCAGGAGAGTCAGCCCCCCCAGCCGCAGGAACGCCTTCGGCCGGCCGGCCCCCATGCGGACGCCCTGCCCCGCCGCCACGATGATCGCCAGGACGTTCATGATCTCGGGCGCGCCGTCAGACGGCCCGCGGCATCCGCGTGGTCGGCGGGCCGGCGGCCGCTCTCAGATTTTGAGGATCTCGTCTTCCTTGTGCTTCGCCAGCTCGTCGATCTGCCGGATGTGCAGGTCGGTCTGCTTCTGCACCAGGTCCAGACCGCGCTTCTCATCGTCCTCGGAGATCGCCTTGTCCTTGAGGAGCTTCTTCAGGGCCTCGTTCGCGTCGCGGCGCTCCAGCCGGATCGCCGTCCTCCCGTGCTCGGCGATCTCGTGCACCTTCTTGGCCAGCTGCTTGCGGCGCTCCTCGGTGAGGGCGGGGATCGGGATGCGGACCACCTTTCCGTCGTTCGCCGGGTTGAGACCGAGCTCCGACGAGCGGATCGCCTTCTCGATCTTCGGGATCAGCGACACGTCCCAGGGCTGCGCCACGATCAGGGTCGGGTCGGGGATGGTCAGGGTGGCGACCTGGTTCAGGGGTGTCGGGGTCCCGTAGTACTCGACCGCCACCCCGTCCAGGATCGCGAGCGAAGCGCGCCCGGTGCGCAGGGTCGAGAGATCCCGCCGCGTGTGCTCGGCCGTCTCGTTCATCTTCTGCTGGGCGCGCTGGACGATCTCGTTCAGATTCATGTCTCACTCCTTCACGATCGAGCCGATCTTCTCTCCCATCACCGCGCGCATGATGTTGCCGCGCGTACCCAGATTGAAGACGATGATCGGCACCCGGTTGTCCATGCACAGCGAGATGGCGGTCGCGTCCATCACCTTGAGGCCCTTCTCCAGGACTTCGAGATAGGTGATCTGCTCGAATTTCCTCGCCTTCGGCTCCTTCTTCGGGTCCGCGGAGTAGATGCCGTCGACCTGGGTGGCCTTCAGGATCACCTCCGCCTTGACCTCCATGGCGCGCAGCGCGGCCGCCGAGTCGGTCGTGAAGTACGGGTTCCCGGTCCCGGCGGCGATGATGATCACGCGCCCCTTCTCGAGGTGGCGCATGGCCCGGCGGCGGATGTACGGCTCGGCCACCTGACGGATCTCGATGGCCGACAGGACGCGCGTGTGGACGTCCAGCCTCTCGAGCGCGTCCTGGACCGCCAGGGAATTGATGACGGTCGCGAGCATCCCCATGTAGTCGCCCGTGACCCGGTCGATCCCGCTGCTCGAGCCGGCGAGGCCGCGGTAGATGTTTCCGCCGCCGATGACCATGGCGACCTGCACGCCGCGGGCATGCACGTCCCTGACCTGCTCGGCGATGGCGCGGATGACTTCGAACTCGAGGCCGAACGGCCTCGATCCCATGAGGGCTTCGCCTGAGAGCTTGAGGAGGACCCTGCGGTACCGCGGCTCCCTGACCACGCGACCGGCTCCTTCGGAGGAGGGTTCGCTATCGCGACGTGTGATCCGATCCCTGCCTGTGGTCCTGGCCGAGCACGAACCGGGCGAACCTCTTGACCCGGATGTTCTCGCCGGTCTTGGCGATGACGTTGTGGATGACGTCCTTCACGGTCAGGTTCGGATCGCGCACGAACGGCTGCTCCATGAGGCAGAATTCCTGGTAGAACTTCTCCATCCGGCCGGCGACGATCTTCTCCACCACGGCCGGAGGCTTCCCCGACGCGGCGGCCTGCTGCCGGTAGATCTCCCGTTCCTCATTGAGCACGTCCTCGGTCACCTCCTCGCGGTCCACGACGCGCGGCTCGGAGGCGGCGATGTGCATTGCCAGGTCCTTCACGAGCGTCTGGAAGTCGGCCGTGCGGGCCACGAAGTCGGTCTCGCAGTTCACCTCGATCAGGACCCCAATCCGCCCGCCCGCGTGGATGTACGAGCCGACCGCCCCCTCGCTGGTCGCCTTCGAGGAGCGCTTCACGGCGGTCGCCTGTCCCTTCTGGCGGAGGATCCTGTGGGCCTTCTCCAGATCACCTTCCGCCTCGACCAGGGCGGTCTTGCAGTCCATCATCGGCGCTCCGCTCTTGTCGCGGAGCTCCTTGACCAGGGTCGCGCTGATGGCCATTCACTCCTCCTCGATCCGTATCGCCCGCTCTCCGCGCGATCCGCGCCCGGCTGCTCGCGCCCGGGGGTCATCGCATCCGGGTCGTCCTTCGGCTGGGCGGGGGTCTTCTGGGTGCGCTTGCGGTCTAGTCGGTGGTGGCGCGGCCGCCCGGAACGACGGCGGTGCGCTCCGCCGATCCTTCGACCTTCACGGTACCGCCCTCCGGTTCGGCGGAGCCCGCGGACTCGACCTCGGCCGCCGGCGGCTCGCTCCGGGGACCGGTGATCTTGCGACGCGGCGCCGAGCGGCGGCTGTCGCCGCCCGACGGGCGACGCGACGGTCTTCCGGGCGACTCCTCGCCGAGTGCCGGCATGCCGGCCACGACCACGCCCCCTCCGCCCGCGGCCGCCAGGGCCCCTTCGGATTCCTGCTCCCCCTGCTTCTCGTAGACGCTGCGGCCGTCCAGGATGGCGTCGGCGACGCGGGACGCGAACAGCTTGATGGCGCGTATCGCGTCGTCGTTGCCCGGTATCGGGTAGTCGATGTCCTCCGGATCGCAATTGGTATCCACCACCGCGACGACCGGGACATCGAGCTTGCGCGCCTCCTGGACCGCGATGTGCTCCTTCTTGGGGTCGATCACGAAGAGGGCGTCCGGCAGGCGATCGAGCGTCTTGATGCCCGAGAGGACCTTCGCCAGCTTGACGCGCTCCTTCTCGAGCTGAAGGAGCTCCTTCTTGGAATAGCGCCCCTCGACCGGCTTCTCCAGGAAGGTCTCGAGCCACCGCAGCCGCTCGATGCGCTTCTTGATCGTCCGGTAGTTGGTGAGCGTTCCGCCGAGCCAGCGCACGTTCACGAACGGCATGCCGACGCGGTTCGCTTCCTCGGCGATCGTCTCCTGGGCCTGTCGCTTGGTGCCGACGAACAGGATCGTCCCCCCCTGGCCCGACTCCTGCAGTACGAACTCGAGGGCCTCGCGGAACTTGATGAGGGTCTTCTGGAGATTGATGATGTAGATGCCGTTGCGCTGGCCGAAGATGTACTCGCGCATCTTCGGGTTCCACCTCTTGGTCTGGTGCCCGAAGTGGACACCCGCCTCCAGGAGCTCCTTCATCGTCACCGACGTCAAATCGTTCCTCCTGTCCTTATCGGCGGCCCCCCGGGGGGCGTCACCGTTCCTAGCGCTTCGAGAACTGGAAGCGGGCGCGCGCCCCGCGCTGTCCGTACTTCTTCCTCTCCTTCACGCGCGAGTCGCGCGTGAGGAATCCCGCCTCTTTCAGCCGGGCGCGCAGCGCCGGCTCGAACTGCACCAGGGCCCGGGCGATCCCGTGCCGCACGGCCCCCGCCTGCCCCGCTTCGCCGCCGCCCGCCACGTTCACGAGGACGTCGAACTTCCCCTGCGTCTCGGTCAGGACCAGCGGCTCCCTCACGACGCGCTTCAACGCGTCGGTGTGGAAGTACGTGTCCAGCGGCCTGCGGTTGACCTGCATGGTCCCCGAACCGGCCCGCAGATAGACCCGTGCTGTGGAGGTCTTTCTCCTGCCCGTCGCGTAATACTGCATCACCGACATTCGACGCGTCTCCGTGCCGGCCTCAGGCCGGGATCGACATCACCTGGGGCTTCTGGGCCTGGTGTGGATGGTTCGGGCCGGCGTACACCTTGAGCTTCATCCCGAGCCGCCGGCCGAGGCTCCCCTTCGGGAGCATGCCCTTGACGGACCACTCGATGACGCGGGTCGGCCTGGTCTTGAGCATACGGCCCGCGGCGACCTCCTTGAGGCCTCCGGGGTAGCCGGTGTGCCAGCGATAGAACTTCTTCTCGGCCTTGCGACCGGTCAGGCGAACCTTCCCGGCGTTGACGACCACCACGAAATCGCCGGTGTCGGCGTGCGGCGTGTAGGTGGGGCGGTGCTTGCCCATCAGGATGCGCGCCACGTGCGTGGACAGGCGCCCGAGCGTCTGCCCGGCCGCGTCCACCACGACCCACTTGCGATCCGCCTCTGCTTGTTTACAGACGTACGTGCCCATCCACCCTCACGCGAAAATCCGAAAATCAAGGATGACTGTCTTGTTCCGCGAGCCGGTCATTGTGGCAGGTCGGCGCGAGAACTGTCAAGTCTGATCTGCCTGGGAGCCTGTCCTGCGGCCCCGAGATCCTTCCGATTCGCCGCCCAGGAGCAGGAGCAGGACCGCCTTCTGGGCATGCAGCCGGTTGGCGGCCTGGCGGAAGACCACCGACGCCTTCGACTCGAAGACGTCCTCGGTGACTTCCTCTCCCCGGTGCGCGGGCAGGCAGTGCATGAACACGGCCCCGCGGCTCGCATGGGCCATCACGGAGGCGTTCACCTGGTAGGACCGGAAGATGCGGACGCGCTCGTCGTGCTCCGCCTCCTGCCCCATGCTCGCCCAGGTGTCGGTGTAGACCACGTCGGCGGACGCGATCGCCTCCCCGAGATCGGTGCCGACCTTGATGCTGCCGCCCGTGGACGCGGCGTCCTGGAGGGCCCGCGACACGACGCCCGGATCGGGTGCGTAACCGGGCGGCGTGGCCACGCGGACGTGCGCCCCGAGCTTGGCGCCGGCGTACATCAGCGAGTGCGCCACGTTGTTCCCGTCCCCGACGTACGCAAGTCGGATCCCTTCACAGCGCCCGAACACTTCGCGCACGGTCAGGAAGTCGGCGAGCGCCTGGCAGGGATGCAGGTGGTCCGAGAGACCGTTGATGACCGGAACCGCGGCGTGCCGGGCCAGGTCGACGATGGCCTGGTGCGAGAAGGTGCGTGCCATGATGCCGTCGACCATGCCGGAGAGCGTGCGGGCGATGTCGGCGACGCTTTCGCGCGTTCCCATGGCAATGTCGGCGGGCCCCAGGTTGATGGCGTGCCCTCCGAGCTGCGTCATGCCCGCTTCGAAGCTGACGCGCGTGCGCAGGGACGGCTTCTCGAAGATCATCGCCAGCGTCTTCCGTTGCAGGGCCCGGCCGTAGGCGTCGGGATCCTTCTTCACCTCCAGGGCGAGGTCGAGGATCTCCAGCACCTCCTCGCGCGTCAGATCGTGGATCGAGATCAGATCGACGCTCGTCATGTCCGGGACCTCCGCCGCCCGCCGGCCGTCGGCACGATCCGGGTTCCCCCCGTGCCGTGCACCGCCTCCAGCAGCCGGGCGCTCGAGGTGATCAGCACCTCGCGGCCGGTCGCCTGGACGAACTCGATGGCGGCGCGAATCTTCGGCCCCATGCTTCCCTCCGGGAACTCGCCGCCGGTCTGATGCGCCCGTGCCTCATCGAGATCCATCGTCCGGATCGCCTTCTGGTCCGGTCTGCCGAAACGGATCGACACATGGTCGACCCCCGTCAGGATGACGAACAGGTCGGCCCCGAGGTCGGAGGCGATGAGCGACGCCGTGTAGTCTTTGTCGATGACCGCCTCCACGCCGCGCAGGTCACCCTCCTTCGTGCGATAGACGGGGATGCCTCCGCCGCCGCCGGCGATGACGATCCTCCCGTCCCGGACCGCGCTCCTGATCGCCTCGCTCTGCACGACCTCGAGCGGCCGCGGCGACGGCACGACCTTGCGCCAGCCGCGGCCGGCGTCCTCGACCATCGACCATCCCTGCTTGTGCATCAGATCCTCGGCGCGGAAGCGCGGGTAGAACGGCCCGATCGGCTTCGTCGGTCTGCGGAACCCGGGGTCGCGCTGATCGACGACCACCTCCGTGATCAGCGTGACGATGCCGGGACGCTTCAGACGCCTCCGTCTGAGCTCGTTCTTGACCGCCACCTCCAGCATGTAGCCGATGCTCCCCTCGGACATCGCCACGCAGACGTCCAGGGACAGGGGCGGCACCTTGGTCACCGCCTCCTCGACCTGGATCAGGACGTTTCCGACCTGGGGTCCGTTGCCGTGCACCAGGACCAGGCCGTAGCCGTCCTTGAGGATCGGGATCAGCGAGCGCGCCGTGGCCTGCGCGTTCTCGAGCTGCTCCCATTGCGTCCCTTCCTGGCCCTTCCGGATGAGCGCGTTGCCGCCGAAGGCGACGACAGCTAGCTTCCTCGATTCCCGCATGGAGGGATTTAAGGCAGCTTCGCCAGGACGTCGTCCAGGTCCGGCTTGCCGATCTCCTGCAGCTCGTAGGTGACGCGCAGCGCCGGCTTCTCGAAGTGGATGGCCCGGCGCAAATCGATGGGCGTGGCGATCAGCACCAGGTCGCAATCCACCTTGTCGATGGTCTGCTTCAGCTCGTCCATCTGCTTTTCGCCGTACCCCACGGCCGGCAGGAGCGTGCCGATCCCCGGATACTTGCGGAAGGTCGCCGCGATCGAACCGACCGCGGCGCTGCGCGGATCGACGATCGACGCCGCGCCGAAGCGCTGCGCGGCGATGACACCGGCCCCGTATCCCATCTCGCCGTGCGTCAGCGTGGGGCCGTCCTCCACCACCAGGACGCGCTTGCCGCGGATGGCGGCCGGGTCCTCCACGGTGACGGGGGACGCGGCCTCGACGACCAGAGCCTTCGGGTTGTAGCGGGCGATGTTCGCCTTGACGTCCTCGATCCCCTTCTTGTCGGCCGTGTCGATCTTGTTGATGATCAGGCACGAGGCGCGGCGGAAGTTGGCTTCCCCGGGATGGTACTGGATCTCGTGCCCCGGGCGGTGCGGGTCGACCACGACGATCTCGACGTCCGGCTTGTAGAAGGGCAGGTCGTTGTTGCCGCCGTCCCAGACGATGACGTCGGCCTCGCCCTCCGCCTCCTGCAGGATGGCGCCGTAATCGACGCCGGCGTAGACGACCGTTCCGTTCTTGAGGTGCGGCTCGTATTCCTCGCGCTCTTCGATGGTGCACTCGTGCCGGTCGAGGTCATCGAAGGTGGCGAAGCGCTGCACGCGCTGCTTCACGAGATCGCCATAGGGCATCGGGTGACGCACCGCCACGACGCGCCTCCCCTGGTCGAGGAGCTTCCTGCAGACGCGGCGCGTCGTCTGGCTCTTGCCCGCGCCGGTGCGCACCGCGCACACCGACACGACCGGCTTCTTCGACTTCAAGGAAGTGGCGTCGAACCCCAGGAGCACGAAGTCGGCGCCGGCGGCCACCACCTGCGAGCCCTTGTGCATGACGTGCGCGTGCGACACGTCGGAGTACGCGAACACGACCAGGTCGACCGACTGCGTGCGGATCAGCTCCTCGATCCGGTCCTCTTCGTAGATCGGGATGCCGTCGGGATAGAGCGACCCGGCCAGCGGCGCGGGGTACCGCCTTCCGCTGATGTTCGGGATCTGGGTCGCGGTGAATCCGACGACCTCGAAGGCCCGGTTGTCCCGGTAGCAGAGATTGAAGTTGTGGAAGTCCCTGCCGGCCGCGCCCATGATCAGGACACGTCGTGCACTCATTCAGCTTCTCCCCGGAAAAAACGAAGGAGCAATCGCGCGTTCCGATCGCTCCTGAGGATTATGTGCGGCGCATGACGCTCGCGGGAACCGGGTCACTATAGCAGAGGAGGAGTTCTTGTCAAGAAGAGCCGCCGGCGGCCGGCGCGTCGGACACCGCCTCGGTCGCCGAGACCGGCACCGTCCGCGTCCCCGGCGGCAGGGCCGGCGGCGCCTCGGTCATGATCGGCGTGCGACCGTCCCCCGCGCTCCAGCGCCCCGTGCGCTGGTCCTTGCGGATCAGGATGGCGCGCAGCGGTATTGCGGAGTTGTCCAGGCTGCGGAAGACGCCCCAGCGGGCCGAGGCGTCCGGCGGCGACGTCGGGGCGATCTCGATCGCCTCCCGCCGCCCCGACTGCCGCCCGGTCATGCAGAACGAGATCAGGACGCTTCTCGGATCGGGACCCACGACCTCGACGACCTGGCCGGTCGAGTCGGTCTTCGGCACCGTCATCGGCGGCGGCGGGGCCGGCACGGCGGGAGCCTCCACGGGAGCCGGCACGTGGGCCCGGGTCGACGCGGCGGCCGGAGTCGGCTCGAGCATCGCCATGCCGCGCTGCGCCAGGTAGTCCCCCCAGACGTGATAGACATGCACGCCCAGCCCGGCCAGGATCAAGGCTCCGACGCTGAAGATCATGAAGTTCCACACTCCGTGCGACACCGATGTCTGCGGGCGCGGCGGCTCCTTCGCCTCGATGACCGCCTTCTGCTGCAGCGCCTGGTGAACGGTCACCCGGTTTTCCGCCACCCTGAACGCCAGCTCCATCGGCAGCCTGTGGCGCTGCGACAGGCGCAGGGCGAGCGCCTTGCGATCGCCGCGCTCCAGGGCCTGCTGCGGCGTCAGGCAGCCGTCCCGCACGGCCGCGGCGAAGCCGGGGTCGTACGACGCCTCCGACTCGGAGAGATTCGGTCGCTGGGCCGGAATGAATGGGGCCGGTGCTGTGACCTGGGTCGGCGCGCTTCGCCAGGCCGGTGTCGGCCGGAGGGACGGCTCCGCGGCCAGCGGCGTGATCTCCGGAGCCGGGAGGGGCGCCGCGGGGGGGATACCCGGCTTCGCTTCCTGTCCGTCCTGGGGAAGACGCGGGACCGGCAGCCCTTTCCTGATACCGTGCGCCTCCTCGAGCGTCATGACGCCTTCGAGCACCGAGTAGGCGCTCCCCAGGTCGATCTGGTTTGTCTCGGCGAATTCCTTGGCCCGGCGGTAGCGTTCCTGGTCGTCCGCGGCCCGCGGGCGATCCACGGCGAAGCGATACTTGCGACCGCAGCCGGAGCAGGCCGTGATGACGGGCGCGGTGATCTTCGCCGGGATCTGGACCTGGGTCAGGGCTCGGCACTGGGCGCAGCGGAACCGCATCGGCACCTCGTCATCCCGGCCACAGGCGATCCGCTCCCGCGCGGGCGGGGCGGGTTGACGGACTGAATCTAGGGCCCTAAGTTACGGGTGTCAAACCGGATGGCGCGAATCCGCGAGGGAGCCGGGACGATGGCCAACGTCTTCGAGAACCGGGTGGTCAGACCGGTGCGCATCTTCGCGGATCGACTCACCTTCGACGGCCTGCTCAACATCAGCCTGGGAGGGCGCACTCTCGACGAGCTGAACCTCGAGGCACGTACATTCCTCACGCTGGCGACGCCTCGACTGGTCGGCGGATCCTGGGAGATGGCGGACGGGCCCGTCGCCGTCAACAAGGCCTCCATCCTGTTCGTCGTCGAGATCAAGGAGCTCGGAATGACGCTCCGCAGGACCGACGAGGACCCTGAGCTCAGGCAATTCGGCCGCGCGGCCATCCGGCTTCGAGTGGGCGAGTTCTCGGTCGAAGGGTACGTCCACACGGGATCGGCAGGCAGCTCGCTCCTTCGGCTGAACCAGACCGCCCACCGCTTCATCGCTTTGCAGTCCGCCGTCGTGACCGGCCCGGGACACGAATTCACCTCGTCCTTCCTCGCGATCAACCGGGCGCACGTCCTGTCGGCCCAGGAGATGTTCAGCGTCAGTCTCGTCGCCGAGGAAATCGGCGCCGGCTCGGCCGGCGACACCCCCTGAACGAATCCGCGGCGCGCCCGGGATCGAAGTGTCTCAGCGCTGGCGGAACGCGACGACCCTGAACGGGAATTCGTCCTGGCTCGAAGAGATGTCGGTGGTGCAGTAGACCGTGTCCCCCGTACCGCCTCCCCCGTTGTTGTAGGTCGCAACGGCCGCGCCGTCATCGGAGTTGCCTAGAATCCCATCGGGACCGGAACAGTCGTCGGACGTCCACATGAGGCCGTCCGGCCCGGCGACGTTGGCGACGAAGTTCGCTCCCGAGATCACGCCGTTGCCGCCGCCGCTGCGCTGGAAGTTTCCCTTGCCGACGGTGAATATCGTCCCTTTCCAGCCGGCGTTGCCGTCGAAGGTCAGCGTCCCCGTCACCCACAGGAGACCTGCCCCGTTGTATCCGCCGCCGACCGTGTAGTCCCCCTCGATGTAGACGATCTTCGGCGTGACGGTCGTCCCCAGCGAGCTGTTCGGTGTCGAGCTCGTCCCGACGACGTCCGCGCCGCCGCGCACCTTGCGCGCCAGGTCGTGGAGGTAGGTGCAGTCCTTCCAGGATGGATCGACCGTGCCGCTGATGTTGCTCACCGTGGCCACCCCGGTGACGCCGCCCGAAGTGTAGGTGCCCGGCTTGTTCACGCCCAGCTCGGCGTGGGTCTCGGCGGCGGACCCGACCACACCCACGGTCGGAACGGACAGGCCGGAGACACCCCCCGCGCAATCGTCCCCCACGTATTTCTTGGCGTTGCTGTTCCCGCCGTCGAAATTCGGCTGCGGCCCGATCATCGTGATGGTGGCCGGCATCGTGGGGAACGGGTCGCGCTCGACGATCGCCTGGACGATCGCGCTCGAGTAGTTCGGGCCGGTCCCGATGGCGGTGACCATCACCCGATCGTTCGAGTCGATCTTGCTGGTCCGCCCGTCCACCGCGTCGTTGGTCAGGAATGCCGCGTACTTCCCCTGGCCGAACGCGGTCACCCCCTTGAGCGGCACGTCGTCGCCGTAGCCGGTGAACCCGGTGGCGTCGCCGTTCGAGTCGAACACCGGCTTCAGGGCGGCCGGATCGAAATTGATCGTGGCGTTCGCGCCGGCGGCGGCCGTCAGCTCGTCGTTGAAGCTGCTGCGCAGCGCCGCGTTGACGCCCGCGAGATTCACCACGCGCAGCGTCTCGCGCGCGTCCTCGAGCCCCGCCTCGGAGGCGTAGAACACCGTCTTCGAGCGCAGGTCCACCTGCCCGGTCTTCATCTCGTTCTCGGAGACGAACAGCAGGGCGGCTCCCATGGCCGTCAGGAGCACGAGGACGAAAAGCGCCATCACGAGGGCGGAGCCGCGCTCCTCCCGCCGCGTGATCCTGCCGTCCTGCATCGGGCACGGAGGTGCCGGTCTCACAGCTTCTTCCTCAGGACCACCTCGCTCGATACGGTGTAGCGGATGTACTGCCCCGTGCGCGGGTCCGGGACCGGCGAGCGGGCGGTGATCCGGACGGTGATTCGCGTGGGGTTGCTCATCGAGTCGGCCACGAACATCGTCTCCGCCGTGCCGTCACCGTCCGCGTCGTTGCTGATGGAATCGGCGAGGATCACATAGGGCTGGGTCGTGTCGCTGCTCTGGCGCCACTCGATGCGCTCGGACGTCCAGCGGATGGTCACGTCCTCGCCGGCGTCGCTCGTGTCCCCGTCCTCGTTCAGGTCCGCGAACACCTCGATGAAGTTGTTGCTGTTGGTGGGCGACGGATCGAGGGCGACCGCGGCGAACCCGGCGTTGCGCGGGTCCCAGCCCGCCGAGCGCAGGGTCTGGACGATCATCGACAGGCAGCTGCGTGCGGTCGACTGGACCTCGGCGCTCATCTGCTCGGCCCTGTTCACCTGCGAGTTCTGGATCAGGAGGCCGGCGACTCCGCCCAGGACCATGGACAGCAACGCGAGGCTCACGAGCAGCTCGACCAGGGTGAAGCCCCCCTCGCTTCCCGCACCTCTCATCGAGCCCTCAACGAGCTCAGTGTGACCTCCTTGGCGATGCCGATCACCTGGCGCGCAGCAATCGTCCGGACGCTGATCGTCTTCACCGTGGCGGGGGTGCCGTTGTCGGTGATCTGCCAGCGCACCGTGTATTTGGTGCTCGAGGTGTCGGAGTAGCCGCTGACATTGGAGGTGAGCCCGCCCCCGGCCGTGAGGGAGTAGAAGTCCGTCGCCCGCAGGAGCTCCATCCGGTCGACGGCCGCGGCGCCCACCGAACCCATGTCGGCCCCGGCGGCGGTCTCCTTCATGGCGAATATGAACATCGGCGCCGCCGCCACGACCCCCACGAACAGGAGCGCCAGGGCCAGGAGGACCTCGACCAGGGTGAAGCCGCGCGACTCACGCCGGGTCGGCATCAGGACCCCAGCACCCAGGTCGAGCCGTTCCAGCGCTCGACGCGCACGCCGCCCGCCCCGTAGAGGTTCACCCTGTAGCTCCCGTCTCCTCCTTGAATCGCCACGAGGCCGGCCCCCGCCGAGACGCTGCCGTCCGACGCGAAGGTCGCCCCGTACAGGTTGCCCCCCAGTGAGGTCAGCGTGACCGCGGAACCGCTGTCGGGACGGGCGAAGGAGATCTTGGAGGACAGCGTCGCGTCGTTGAGCAGGATATCGTCGGTGGTGCTGGCGGGATCGTTCAGGTCGAACACGGTCATGCGCCGGCTCGAGGTGTCGATCTGGAAGCGGCAGGAGCGGTTGCGCGAGATGGCGTGCACGCGGGCGAGCTGGAGATACTGCTGCACCTCGTACACGGCGCCGCGCATCTCCTCGCGCCCGAGCCACGGGATCGTGTAGGTGGCCGCGGCGGTCGCGATGATCGCCACGACGACCATCACGACGGTCACCTCCGCCAGGCTCATCCCCCGTTCGCTGCGCATGGATCGACCCCGGTCTGCCCGGCAGAATTTAGGGTCCGAGGCGGGACAAGTCAAAGAGCCCCTTGGCTTAAGGGGTCGGCCGATCCGGAGTCAGGCGGCCTGCGGGCCGGCGGGGAGGTGGAGGTCCTCAGGCAGGAGGCGATCCCCCTCCCCCAGGATGAGGGCGCGCTCGATGGTGTTCTCGAGCTCCCTGACGTTTCCCGGCCAGGAGTAGGCCGCGAGCGCCCTGAGGGTCTCCGGCGTGAGCGTGATCGATCCTCGCCTCTTCTGCTCGGCCGCGAATTTCTTGACGAAGTGCCGGGCGAGGATCGGCACATCCTGCGCGCGATCGCGCAGGGGGGGCACGGTGATCGGGAAGACCGCAAGCCGGAAGAAGAGGTCCTGCCTGAATGTCCCCTGCGCCGCGAGGGCTTTCAGATCCTTATTGGTGGCCGCGACCAGGCGGATGTCCACGCTCCGGGTCTCGGTCCCGCCGACCCTCTCGAACTGGCGCTGCTCGATGACGCGCAGGACCTTCCCCTGCAGGCCGAGCGAAAGGTCGCCGATCTCGTCCAGGAACAGCGTCCCCTTGTCGGCGATCTCGAACTTTCCCCGCTTCGTCCCGGACGCCCCGGTGAACGCCCCCTTCTCGTAGCCGAACAGCTCGCTCTCGAGGAGGTTTTCGGGGATGGCGGCACAGTTGATCGGAAAGAACGAGTGCGTCTTGCGTCCGCTCAGGTGGTGCACGGCGCGCGCGAACAGCTCCTTCCCCGTGCCGCTCTCCCCCAGGAGCAGGACCGTGGCGTCGGTCGGGGCGACGCGCCGCACCTGGTCCAGGGCGCCTTTGAGCGCCGGGCTGTCGCCGAGGATCTCGGGGACGTCCAGCTCCTGCGAGAAGCGCTCTTTCAGGAGAGTGTTCTCGCGCAGGAGGTTGCCGTGATCGAGGGCCCTCCGGATCAGCGCCAGGAGATGATCGGTGTCGACCGGTTTCTCGAGGTAGTCGTAGGCCCCCGCCTTCATGGCGCTGACCGCGTCCCTGATCGTCCCGAACGCCGTCATGAGGATGACCGGCATCTCGGGATCGGCGTCCTGGGCGGCCTTCAGGACCTCGTGGCCGTCGGCCCGGGGCAGGCGCAGATCGGTGAGGACCATGGCGAAGCGATCGCGCCTTATCCTGTCCATCGCCGCCCGCCCGTCCGACGCCTCGTCGACCCCGAATCCCTCCGACTCCAGCGTCCTCTTCAGGACGGCGCGCAGGCTTTCCTTGTCCTCCACCAGGAGAATGCGGTCCGCGGCCTTCACCGGGACTGCGATTCCTGCGCGAAGCGTGTCTCGACGGACGCCAGCTCGTCCCGGGCGGTCTCGAGCTCTTCCGTGACGCTCTTGATCTCCGCCTCGACCTGGTCGATGAGGTCTCTCACCTTCAGCTTCTTGTCGTTCTCCTTGTCCTCGTCGGTCTGCGGAGGGGGCAGGGGCGGGAACAGGCCTGCGACCGGGAATTTTCCCGCCCCGGGGGTCGCCGTGAGCCCCCTGCCCGGGCCCTGGATGGGAGTGGGCGGTGGAGGGGGCTCGCCCGGCTTGGCCGGCGGGTTCTGGGTCTGCGTCTGGCCCGCCAGGAGGGGCGCGGGGTTCGTGAGCGCATCCCGTTTGGCGTTCAGATAGTCGAGCCGGGCCTGGAGCTTGGCGATGCGGTCGCGTCCGGTCTCGATCTGCATCTGGCGGAATTTTTCCTTGGCCTCCCGCTCCTTGAACGGCTTGAGCGGATCCTGCTCGGGCTGCGCCGCGATCGGCTTCGGCCTGGTCTTCGCCCGGGGCCCTTTGATCGTGGTGGCGGGGGCCGGCGAAGCGGCGGCGGTCGGTCCCGCCGGTATCACCAGGCCTTCCTCCTCTTCGGACTCGCCGTCTTCCGGCTGCGGGATCGGCTTGTGAAATTTCTCCAGGTCGAAGTCGTCGAACCGCAGCGTCGGTGTGGGGGCCTGCGCCGGCGCTGCCGGCTTTGCGGCCGCGGCCGGACGCTTCGCCTGCGTTGCCGGGGTCTTGGGCGTCGGGCTCGGCTTCGGCGCGGGAGTCGTCGCCGGTTGCGACGTCGCGCTCCTGGCGGCCTCGGTGCTGTCAGGCTCCTGGCCCGACTTATCTGAGGACGATGCTGCAGCCCGATCGTCGGCGAGGGCGGGCGGCACGCCCGGCAGGACCAGAACGCAGAGACCCAAGAGAATCGCCCCGGCCCCTAGGGTCGGAGCGAACCGGACGGTCCCGGTTTCACGCTGTCTTTTGGAGTTCCGGGGTTTCGGATCCATCACCTCTCTCCGGTGACGGAAATGTAGTGTCCGGCGGTGCGAGGATCAAGCCTCCAGGCGCCTGTTCTCCTCGCGCTAGAGCCCCGTCTGCCAGGACGACACGATGACGCGCGGCATGTTCATCCCCTTGCGCGGCCAGTTCCCCTTCACGAGGCTCTCGTCGAAGTAGAAGGCGGGGTTGCCGCTGCCGTCGAGCACCCCCTGCTGGGCAACGAACGATCCGAAGTAGACCGCGTTGCCGCTCGCAGTGAAGGTGCCGCTGTTGTACATGACGCCGTCGAGGACGGTGGTGGTCTGGAACGCCAGTCCGGTGTCGTCGCGCTGGGGGGTCGCGGCCGCAGTGCCAGCCGTACAGCAGCTCTGAGGGCAAGTGGCCGCGTCGGTGCAATACCGGATGCCCGCGGCGCCGTCCCAGTATTCCTGGTGAGACACGGTGCCGCTCCGGACGATGTAGTTGTCGCTGAGGTCACCTGGGTATTGCAGGTTGACGAAACCGCTCCCGTCGAACGGCTCGCCCGGCGGGATGATCGTCCGGAGGATACCCATGCCGCCGGACCCGGTCGTCTGGAAGGTCGAGGAGTTGAGATACGCGAACCCGACGACACCATCCCAGTTGTCCGAGCTGTTGATGCTCATGCCCGGCGTCAGGTTGGTCGTCGGGTAGGCGTCGGAATAGAGGCCGCGCGGCGGCTGGGCATCCCGGGTGTCGAAGAAAAAGATGCCGCTCTTCCCCGAAGTTGCAGCAGCGAACGTCTGGGCGGCGCCCGTGCCGTCCAGCTTGAAGTTATTGGTGTTGGTGGCCGGGTTCGGGTCGCCGTAGGAGTAGTAATAGTTTCCGCGATTCCCTCCCTGGGCGATCGATTTCCACAAGTTGTAGTCGAACGCCGGGCAGTTGATGACCGTGTTCTGGAAGATGTTGGAGTGGCTCGTCTGGCCGTCACCCGGATAGGTGACCGGGTAGGGCTGCGGGTTCGACGTCGCCGGTGACAGATTGGTGATCGATCCGCCCGAGATGAACTTGAACCAGGGGTCCTCGATCTTGTTGTTGTTGATAGCCGCATCGGCCGCCCACGTCGCCAGGGTGTGGGGCACCACATCCGAATAGTAGGTCCCGGGGTCGTTGAGGGCGTACGGCAATCCCGTGGCGACCTTGCTGTTCAAGTTACTCGGAGGAGTCGCCGCCGCCAGGGCCGAGCCGGTCCCCCAGTGGATCTCGAAGGCGCCGTTGTAGCTCATGTCGGAGCACGACTGCAGCGGTCCGACCGGGCCGGGGACCGGGACCTCGTTCACCACGGCCTTGACGACCCGCGTGGCGATCTGGCGCTCGTTGACCGTCCCGGGGTACATGAAGACGCCGGCCGTGACCTTGATCGTGGCGACGCCGAGCCGCGTGAGGGATCCACCGATGTTCGCGAATGGCGGAGCGTACACTTCGATCCGCGAGATGCGCGCCCGCAGGTCCGGTTTAGGGAAGTTCGGGAACAGCGTGTTGTTGATCGTCGTCAGGGCGGCGGCGCTCACCACGAGGTCGGGCCCCGCCGTCGGAAACCCGGCGTCGGCTCCGGTCTCGACCCCCAGGAAGGTGTTGGCGTTGTCCGCCCTGTACGGACGGTCGAAGATGGGGCTCGTCGTCAGGGTGGAATCCTTGTAGATCGGCTTGGTCGCGTCCCCCGACACCCCCTGCACCCGCGCCGTCCCTGGATTGGCATCGTTGTCGTACACCCGCAGCGTCCGATCGACGTTGCCGACCGTCGGGACCAGGTACCCGGTGGACGTCGGGTCGTTGAACCAGCCGGTCACGAGCCTCGCCCCGGCCTCCGCGACGTACATGGCGGTCGCCGCGTTGCGCTCGTTCTCGGCGATGGTGCTCTCCGTCTGAGCCATCATGAGATACGACAGGCCGAGCAGGGCCAGGATCACCGTCACCAGGGTGGCGATGATCAGGGCCGATCCCTGCTCGCCCTTGCCGCTGCGAACCTCGCGTCCGTTCATTTGAGCACTTCCCCTGATCATGATCGCGCTCCTATGGGCACGCCCCGCTGGTCGAAACGGTGATGGTCTGGGTCGGGCTGACGCAGAACGTGCAGACACCGGTCAGGTTGGAGCTGTCCGTGTAGTCGTACTTCAAGGTGATGGTCTCGCCGGCCACCGAAGCGTTCCAGATGTACTTAGTGTCATTCGTCGCGCCCGGCAGGATCGCGGACGAGAATGCCGGCACACACGGCACTCCACTGGCCTTGTTTGCGGCCGGACCGCAGTAGGCTGATTTCGGGGTGAACGGGAGATCGTATTCGTTGACGACCCTCGTGCCGGGGTTCGTCCAGCTGACCGTGATATCGTCGATGGTCAGGCTCTTGGTGTACGTATTGGTCAGGTTGAGCGTCAGGATGTTCGTCTTCAGGCCACCCGACGCCGGCAGGAGAGTGGCGCCCGAGGCCGACAGCTTGCAGGGCAGACTGCTCGTGCGAGTGTACTTCGTCGTCATCGACGCGATGCAGCCCCGGGTGTTCTCAATCTCCCAGTAGATGGTGAAGACGCCCGTGTCGACGGATGACCACGTCGTGGTGCTCGGAGTCGAGGTGATGCTCGGGAAGGAGGCATCCAGCGCCACGGAGCCGTCCGAATCCTTCGTGACGTGCACCCGTCCGACGTAGCCCGGGTCGGTGCCGCCCGAGATCGCCAGCGACAGGATGACGTCCCCGCCCCCGGCGGCATTGTTCGCTGGAGACTGGACGAGCGTTCCGTTGAACACGCAGCTCGCCCCCGAGCCGTCCGACAGCGCGCCCTCGTTCGGGCAGTAGTCGAGAGCCGAGATTTTGTAGAAGGCCTTCTGCGTCTTGAGGGTGTTCTTGATCGAGATGATGTTGTCGTCGTAGTTGGGCGGGCCGCTCGGTGTGGCCGTGGTCACGTACGCGTACGTCAGGGACGGGTCCGAGGGGGTGAGTGCCGGATCACCGACCGCCCGGTAAATCTTGTACTGCTCCACGATGATGGTCTGGGACGGGGACGCGGTGTTCGTGGCCACGGGCGACCACGTCAGGTGCATCGTGTTCGGGTCGAGGCGCGTGGCGGCCAGGCCGGTCGGAGCCACCGGGAGATACAGGGTGTTGGCGCGCCCTGTGACGATGGAGCTCTGCGTCCCCTCCGTGCCGCACAGGTCGACCGCCGACACCTTGTAGAAGTAGTCCTTGCAGGCCGTGACAACGTCCTGCGCCGTCTGTGTCCCGACCGGAACTTGCGTGGGTGTCATGACGACGAGCGGCGTGCTGAACCCGGCGCTGGAGTCGCGGTACACCTTGTACCCCGCCAGGTCGCGCAGAATCGTCGCGCCGCCGATCGAGTTCGGGTCGCCCGCAAGCGACGTGCCGACGGTGTTGACCCTGAGCTCGTCCCAGTTGAGCTGGACCTTGCCGTCGAGGGTCGTGGGCATCCCCACGGTGCTGGAGTAGTAGGACGCCGTCAGGTTCGAGGGCGTCCCGGGCGTCGTGTTGTTCACGACCTGTCCGCACGGCGGTGAGATGGCCGGCGCCCAGCCGCTCTGGTTTCCCGCCAGATCGCGGGCCTGGACCTGGAAGCAGTAGTTGTTCAGCTGGGTCAACCCCGTGACGAAACCGTGGCCCAGGTAATCGAGGGTGCCGTAATCCAGGTGCGGGTAGGTGAAGCTGCGCGTCGAGAACGCGGTCGGCGTCCCCTGCGGATAGTACTTGACGACGTAGGACGTCACGCCCGAGGTCGGCGACGGCTGGTCCCACTTCACGAGCGTCCCCTGGCAATGACCGTTGACGATCGAGATGTTCGTCGGCACGGGAGGGGGCGTGATGTCGATGTCCTTCACTCCCGTCTTGCCGAGGTTCTCTGGGTTGACGTCCGACGTCAGATCGAACTTCCTGTAGTGGCTGGTGGCCGTGGCGTCGGTCGGGTCGGTATAGTCGAGGTCCTCGTCCTGGGTCATTCCCACGATGCTGACGGCGATACGCCGCACGCGCGCGCGGATCGTCGTGTTGGCGTCGCCGCCGCCGATGTCGTCGGCCGAGTTGGCCGGCGTATTCGGATTGAGCAGGGTGCCGGCGTCGTCATAATAAAGGAACGTCATGGTCCGGACGTTCTCCGCCACCGGCTCGTACACGAAATTGGTCGCCGCCTGCGGCGAGGCCGGGAAGGCGCCGTTCACGTCGGCGAGCGTGACGCGGTACAGGGTGTACGGCGGGTTGTTCTGCACCTCGACCACGTTCGGGATGGTGATGGTCTTCAACGTCTTGGTGCGCGGCCGATCCGCATCGACGCGCAAGGTCAGCGTGTCGGACCCCACCGGGCCGGGCTTGGCCAGGATGTAGGTGACGATCTCGTCGTTGCCGGTGGACACCACGTTGTACTGGATCCCGGGGAGGGAGGACTCCGGCGTCGTGCTGGCGACCGGATCCTCGAAGTCGAAGTCGCCGCGGATGGTGATCGCCGTGTCCCACATCCCCTCGACCTGCTCATCGATGCGGCTGGCATCGCCGTCGGGGTTGGTGTTGAACCCGGCGAGACGGATGTCGGAGAGCATCCGGTCGAAGGCCACGCGCGTGGACTGCTGCTGGTCGGTGAAGTTCTCGCCCGATTTGTACGACTTCTGGGCGGCACTGTAGAGGATGAACGCCACCGCCGCGGCGATCGCGAAGATCGCCGACGCCACCATCATTTCGATCAGGCTGAACCCGCGCTCGTTTCCGTGTTCCGACTTCAGAAGCCCGTTCACGCTGTCCTCCGATCCGCCGCCGGATGGCCGGCGGCTCGTCCTGCCTCCCTGCTAGAACCTTATCGTCGACAGGGTCACCGTTTGGGGGCGCCCCAGCTCGCTCCAGGTCAAGGTCACGGTCATCTTGATGCCGATGGCGTTTCCGAAGTTCGTCCCGCCGACCGGGTCGAGCGTCGCGGTCGCGACGCCGTTGTCCAGCTTTCTCGTGACCTCCGTCTTCCACGGCGTGATCACGTTCGAGCCGGTGCTCGTGGTGATGCTGATCGTGGTGGACGTGGTCGTCGCACCGAAGGTCGTGTAGAGCGAATTGAACGACAGCTTGTCGAAGGTCTCCATGATGTCGTGCGCGATGGCAGTCGCCTCGGTCATCGTCTTGCCGCCCTTGAGCTGACGCCCGCCCATGATGAACATCGAGCAGATCGACAGGAGCACCCCCGCCAGGACGCCGATCGCGATCACCACCTCGATCAGGCTGAATCCCGTCTCCCCCGACTGCCCCGATCTCCATGGTCTGCGCGCGATCATGACTCTCTCCTCGTCCCTAGAAGGTGCTGTAGGCGCTCGAGATCGTGCCGGACGGCGTGATCGTGATGGTGTACCGGTCGTTGCGCGATCCGCTGATGAACATGCTGAGCGAAACCGTCTGGTTGCCGGTGGCGCCGGTCGAGCCGTTGATGTTGAAGGTGATCGACGCGGCGCTGGTGGTCTCGATGGAGACGCCCGGCTCGATCAGCACCGTGATCGGATCCCCTTTGAAGTTGGTGTAGGCGTACTGGTTCGCCGGTGCGCTCACGGTGTTGTTGATCGTCATGGTGCGCGGAGTCCGCGTCGACACCGCGTTGTAGCGCAGGGCCCTGAGGTCCGTGGTGACGTTGTTGGCGACGCTTCTCACCTTGTAGGCCCTGAACGCGTCGGCCATGGCGGGCCCGCCGAAGAGGACGAACAGCCCGATGAGGGCGATCACGATGAGGAGCTCGGGGAGCGAGTACCCTCTGTCGTGGCCCGCGTCTTGTGTTCGTGTGGATACCGGCTTCATGTTCGTCTCTCCCGCTCCGCTGAAAGAGCAAGCAATGTGCCACGATCGGGATCGCCTATGCGTCGGCGGGATGTGATGCACCTGCGGGAGTTAAGCGGGGTGACCGGGAAGCGACCGCGGTTACGGAATCGTTCCCGGGCAGGGCTCTGTTACAGGACGTAACAGCGTGTTCGGCCGTTCACAAATCGGGAAGGGCGGCGCCGCCTCCCGGGCGCGCCGGCAGGACGAGGGCGAACGAGGCTCCATGCCCTTTCTCGCTCTGCACCTCCACCTGGCCGTCGTGCACCACGGCCGTCTTCTGCACGAGCGCCAGTCCCAGACCGGTTCCCTTCTCCTTCGTGGTGAAGAACGGCGTGAAGATGCGCGGCAGGTCCTCCGCCGCGATCCCAGCGCCGTTGTCCCGCACGACGATCCTCACTCCCCCCTCCCCTCCCGTGATCGCCTCGCACCGGACGACGACGCGACGCCCGTCGGTGGGATCCGGCGCCGGTACGTCCCCTCCGGCAAGAGTCGCCGTGAACGACTCGAGGGCGTTCAGGAGGAGGTTCCTCACCGCCTGGCGGATCAGCGCCTCGTCGGCGACGATGCGCGGAAAGGTGCCGCCGACCGTGAGCGTGACGCCCGCCGTGCGCGCGTCCTCGGCCAGGTCGCGCGCCAGGTTGTCGATGACCTCCTTGAGATCGACCTCCGACAGGTTCAGATGGAGCGGACGGGCGTAGCGCAGAAAGTCGGTCACGACCTTCTCGATCCCCTCCACCTCGCGCAGGATCGTCTCCGCGTGCTCGCGAGGGGCTGCAGCATGCCCCGCTCCGTTGCCGTTCCCCTTGAGGATCAGACGCGCCAGCCCGTGAATCGTCGCCAGGGCGTTCCTGAATTCATGGGCGATTCCCGCCGACATCTCCCCCAGGACCGCCAGGTTCTCCTTGAGCCCGACCTTCTCCCGGAGGGACTTGATCTCGGTCAGATCGGCCAGCAGGCACAGGACTCCTTCGATCGGCGAGGGGCCCCCCTGCGCCTCGTCCCCCGGGCGGATCGGCGACACCATGACGCCCAGGTGCGTGACCTTGCCTCCCGGACCCGTGAGCGGCACGACCTCACGCGACAGGCTCTCACCCGTGCGCAGGCTGCGCTCGATGAGCTCGATCAGGCGCTCCGCTCCGCCGAGCAGGTCGCCGTACTTGCGTCCGACGGACGCGGACCGATCGAACGACAGAAGCCGCTCCGCCGCGGGGTTCAGGACGGTCAGCCGGCCGCCGCGATCGAAGACGAGAACGGCGCTCGACATCCCCCCCACCAGGTGGTCGCCCGGGAGCGTCGACTGGGACACGGGGCCGGCCGGGACCTTCAGCCGCGTCAGCTCCTGCTCCTGGGCGCGCAGCTTGTCGAGCACTCCCTGGAACGCCTCGACGAGGTAATCGGGCTCATCCTTCCCCCCCTCCGGCGGAGGCCCCGGCACCTGTCCGGGAGCCTGCACGGCGGCCCGGAGCAGCCGCCGGTAGGGCTGCAGCAGCCAGCGGGCGAACAGGATCACCAGCGTCAGGATGAACACCAGACCGGCCGCCTGGAATGCCGCGATCAGGGTCAGGTTGAAAGCGACGCTGCCGAGGGCCGGGACCTCGGTCAGGACTCGGACCACCGCGATGGTCGCGCGGCTCCTGTCCTGGATCGGGCCGTAGGCGGCGAGCGTGGTGTAGCGCGACCGTGGCAGCCTTTCGGGTTGCGCCACGAGTCCGCCGCCGCTTCGCAGACGGGCCGCCGCGGCGGGATTGCCGGCGATCAGCGGGTCCGGCCTGCCGACCCGCGCGGCGTCCGAGGAGGACAGGACCTTGCCCTCGGTCGTCAGGATTTCGATGGCCAGCATCCCCTTCTGGCGGGCCATCAGGTCGAGGAACGCTGGCGGGATGTAGGGGGGGGTGCCGGGCTCGGCCCGCAGGCCGCGCAGCATCTGGTCGCGCTCCAGCTCCGCCCGCACGACGTCCGCCTCCAGCGCGACCCTCCGGCCGACCTCCTCCTGGATGGCGTCGCGCGCCGAGACCAGGAGATGGAAATCGAGGACGATCGCGACCGAGAGGAACAGCACGAGGAGCACCAGGAAGATCTTGATCTGCCCCTCGTAGCTGTGCGGCAGGGGGCGGGTCATCGGGCGGCCCCGAGAAGACCGGCGTACCACCTGACCCACGGCTCCCCCACGAACAGCGCCAGGAGCGCCGCACCGCCCAGGAACACGCCGTACGGCAGCCTCGACTTCCAGCCGTAGCCGCGGAACAGGATCATCGCGACGCCGTAGACGGCCCCCGAGACGGCGCCGAAGAACAGGGTGAACAGGAGGAGCTTCGGACCGAGACAGGCGCCGATCATCGCCAGGAGCTTGAAGTCCCCCTGCCCGATGCCGTCCTCGCGACGCTCCTTCGGCACAGAGCGCGCCTTCTGCCAGAGGAGATAGCAGGCATTGATCGTCCAGGGGATCGCGTAGCCGAGGATCGACCCCAGAAGCGCGTCCCGTACGGGATGGGACGCCGTGTCCGCACGCAGCGGGCTTGTGAGCAGCCCGAAGAGGATCCCCGGCAGGGTGATGGCGTTCGGCAGGATCTGGTGTCGCGCGTCGATGACGATGAGAGCGACGAGCGCCGACGACAGGATCGCCTGCAGCACGAAGGCGGGGGACGGACCGTTCCTCGCGAACAGCAGGGCGAACAGCACCGCGGTCGCCGCCTCGACCAGAGGATACTCCGGCGAAATCGACGTCCGGCAGTGACGGCATCGCCCCCGCAGGAGGATGTACGAAAGGACCGGGACGTTGTCATGCCAGGAGATCCCCCGGCCGCACGCGGGGCAGGCGGAACGGGGACGGACGACGGAGAGTCGCCGCGGCAGACGATGGATGCAGACGTTCAGGAACGAGCCGACGCAGGCGCCCGCGGCGATCACGAAGAACCACAGGATTACGTTCGGCATGTGCGGCACCCCGGCGCGGTCCGATCTACCTTCCCAGGACCAGGCCGCCGCCGTAGCGGACCGCCCCCGTCTGCGGATCGTACAGGTAATCGCGGTCCTCGGGGTCGCGCGGCAGCGCCGGCAGAAGACCGGCCGTCAGGATCTCCTGAAGGTGGCGCGGCGGGCGCTTCTCGCGGTCGCGGAAGCGGCCCACGGCCGAGGTCAGGTCGGCGATATCCACGTCGACCTTCAGGTCGTGGACATGGTTCCAGGCGATGCCGTGCGCGTAGGGGTCGTCGGACGTCTGATAGATCTCGAGCCATTCCTTGAGGGACGTCCGCTTGTCGCCGGCGCGGTTGTACATCTCGGCGTAGAAGCGACGCACCAGAGGGTGAACGCCGGGGACGCGGAGCGCTTTCTCGAAGTAGGACGCGGCCCGCGTGTAGTCATGCAGGTCGTTGTAGCACAGGAAACCGGCCTCGAAAGCAGGCAGCCACTGGTCGGGGTTGGCGTTGACCGCCTTGTCGAGAAGCCGGAGCGCCATCTCCGGGTTGCGCGCCTCGGCCGTCATGATGAGCGCCCCGACCAGGTACGGATCGAGGTAATGCGGGTCGAGCTCGGTGATCACCTGGTCGTAGATCCGCTCCAGGTAGGTATAGCGGTCCTTGATGTCGTAACTGCCGTAGAACTGGATCGACCAGAGGTAGAGCAGATCGGCGAGGAGTCCGTCGAAGCCGAGCGCCGCGACCTTGAGGTATTTCCCCGACGGGAGGTACAGGAGAGGGTGGGCGGTCGCGCCGGGCTTCAGTCCTTCGATGCGCCCCTGCACGAAGATCGCGGCGAGCAGGCAGGCGAGCGCACCCAGGGCCATGATCTGCCGCCTCCGGCGCTGGACGAACGAGGCGGCCATCTACTGCAGCTCCTTGCGCTCGAAGACGGCGCACGCGGTCCACAGGATCGCGCAACCATAGACCAGAAGATAGATCGTGGCCCAGGCGATGCGGCCCGGAGCGATCGCCAGGCCGTGCACGATCTCCCCCTTGATGTCGAAGTTCCCGAGGTTCGGGAGGAGGTAGTACAGGACCCGGCACAGGATCCTGCCGGTCTCGGTCTGGAGACGCTTCGCCAGAAGGTCGAGGCTCCACAGCAGGTGGCCGACCACGTAGAGCGCCAGGGTCATGACGCTCGCGAGGATCGGGGTGGACACGCACGAGAACAGGACGGCCAGCGCGGTGATCAACAGGAACTGGAAGAACAGGAGAAGGACGGCGATCCCGAGGCGGGGGTCGAACATCCCCTTGATGAGCAGGACCAGGAAAAACCAGGCGGTCATGACACAGGTGTTCACCAGGAGCGTCAGCGCCAGACCGGCGTACTTTCCCAGCACGAACTCGAAACGGTGGATCGGCTTGGCCAGGAGGGTGTACACCGTCCGCCTCTCGATCTCACGGCTCACCAGGCCGATGCCGATGAACACCGCCGTCAGGACGCCGAAGACGTCGATTGTGGCGAGGCCGAAGTCCTTGATGATCTTCTCCTCGCTCCCGACGGTCAGGAGCGACAGGATCTGGGCGAAGGAGATCAGGACCACCGCGAACACCAGGAGAAGGTACAGGATTCGATGCCGGATGGCCTCGCGGAACGTGTTGAGTGCTATCGCGTTAACTCTGGCGAGCATGGCCTTCTTCGAGCCGCGCGGTGGGAACCGAGGCGGCCCGCGCCTCCCTGATGAACAGGTCCTCGAGCGACTGGCGCGCGGGTGTCACCGACACAAGGCGGGCCCCCTGCCCGTTGAGGATCGACAGCAGCCGGTGCAGGTCCCCCTGTGTGTCGACCCGGACCAGGACGCGGTCCTCGCGGCGGGACACGATCCGGCCGCACGGCAGGTTGCCGTTCACAACACCCTGCAGCGCCACCTCCCAGTAGGGCACGTCGCGCGACACCAGCTCGTCGATCGTTCCGACAGCCTTGAGCGCCCCTTTCACCAGGAGGCCGACCCGGTCGCAGATCATCTCGGTGTCCGACAGGATGTGGGTGGAGAAGAAGACCGTGCGGCCGCGCGTCTTCAGATCGAGGATGATGTCGCGGACCTCGCGACGGCCGATCGGGTCGAGACCCGACATCGGCTCGTCGAGCACGACGAGATCGGGATCGTTGATGAGCGCCTGGGCGAGGCCGATCCTCTGCAGCATCCCCTTCGAGTAATGACGCAGCTGACGGTACCCCCGGTTCCCCAGGCCGACGCGCTCCAGGAGGTCCTTGACCCGCTTCCGACGCGTGATCCTGTCGAGCCCGAACAGGCGCGCGTGGAAGTCGAGGAACTCCTCCCCCGTGAGGTAGTCGTAGAGGTACGGGTTCTCGGGCAGGAATCCGACGCGTCGTCTGAGCTCGACTCTCGAGGCATCCTCGCCAAAAAGACGGACCGACCCCTGGTCCGGAAAAATGAGGCCCAGAGCCAGTTTGATCGTGGTGGTCTTGCCGGCCCCGTTGGTCCCGATGAAGCCGAACACCTCCCCTTCCCCGATCGACAGGCTGAGACCTCGGAGGATCCAGTACTTGCGGATCGACAGGTGGGATCGATAGCTCTTGTGAATGTCGAGGAGATCGAGGACCGCCATGGCTGACCTCTGAAGACGGGCGGACGGTCACCCGCCGCAAGTCTCAATATAATGATGCCGCCCGGCTTTTCAAGTGTCGGCTGTTCAACGAGTTGCGGCCGCCCGGGTGCGCGCGGCGCGGGGATCGCCCCGGGAGGCACCCCCCCTTCCGTCATCATTATTATTAGTATCGGTCGCAGCCGGCCGGGCTCCGGCGCCGCGCGGCCCTCCACCGTGAAGCGACAGGTAGAGGCGCTCCTGGTCGCGCACCATCTCGTCGATGTCGAATTCCCGCAGGACCGCCCGGGCGCGCCCGGCCAGGACGCGTCCGAGACCCGGGTCGCGAAGGAGGCGGCGGACTCCGCCGGCCAGCCCTTCGATGTCGCCGGGGGCGCAGACGATGCCGGTCGAGCCGTCCTCCAGGATGTCGGACGTCCCGTCCGCCGAGGTCGCGACGATCGGCACGCCCGAGGCGATCGCTTCGGGCAGAACGCGCGGCAGCCCCTCCCACAGCGAGGTGTGCAGCAGGACATCGAGAGACGCCATCACGTTCGGGACGTCGCGCCGCCAGCCGAGCAGTCGCAGCCGTCCTTCCAGACCGAGCTCCGCCGCGCGTCTCTCGACCGCGGGCCGCATCTCGCCGTCGCCGGCGATGACGAAGACGGCTCCGGGCACTTCCCGCGTCACGCGCGCCGCCACCTCGACGAAGGTCAGCGGCGACTTCTGCGGCTTCAGGCACGCGACCATGCCGACGAGCCGCGCGTCCGCCGGCAGACCGAGCTCCCGCCGCAGGACCCCGCGCCTCCCGGGCCCGTCGGGAGCGCGCGTGGCGTCGTCGAATTCCCGCAGCGCGATGCCGCTCCTGATCAGGCTGACTTTCTCGGGCGTGAACAGGCCCAGCGCCAACCCCTGCTCCAGATTGGCCCGCGACACGGCGATGAAGCGGTCGGTGAAGCGCGCCGCCAGGCGCTCGAGCGCCAGAAACGTCCGGTACTGCCATCGCGGCTGCGCCGCGTGGAATCCGTACCCGTGGATCGTGTGCACGACCCTCGGCACGCGCGCCCGGCGCGCCGCCAGCCGTCCGAGAATGCCCGCCTTGGACGAATGGGTGTGGACGATGTCGGGTCGCTCCTCGCGGAAGATCCGGACCAGCGCCAGGAGGGCCGCAAGGTCGCGCGCCGGCCGCACGGCCCTGACGAGCGACGGAATGAAGCGCACCTTGATCCCGAGGCGCTTCGCGTCCTCATCCAGGATCCCCCCCGGACCGCACACCAGGGACGCCGCGAAGGGCGGCTTCATGTGGGACACGGTGTAGAGGGTATTGTCCTGGGCGCCCCCCAGCTCGAGGATCGTGATCACGTGGCAGACCCGGATCGTCCCCTGCATCAGGCGGCCTCGCGCGCCGGCCGGCCGCGCCGCGAGCGCAGCCACAGCTCGAGGACCAGGAGCGTCCAGATCATCTCGTCGTAGTTGCGCTGACCCATCCGATGGATCTTCAGCACCGCCCCGACCGAGTCGGCCCTGAGATACTCGCGCGACAGCGCGCCACGCCCGAGCAGGAGGTCGTGCGCCGGCTCCCTGAGGCCATCGCGGAACCAGTGATCGATCGGCATCCCGAAGCCGGCCTTGCGGGCCCGGCGCACGCTCTCGGGAATGTGTCCACGGTAGACCTCCCGCAGGAACCACTTCCCCCCGCTACCGCGCACCTTCCACCCGGGGGGCAGGGCGGCGGCGAACTCCACCACCCGATGATCGAGGAACGGGCTCCTGAGCTCGAGACCGAACGCCATCGACGTGATGTCGGCCTTGAACAGGAGATCGTCCGGCAGGTAGCGCCCGAGATCGGCGCGCAGCACGCGGTCGATGAGCCGGACCGAGCCCCAGTCGTTCGGGAGCATCCCGAGGGCGCGGGTCGCGTCGATCCCCGCGACCCGGGCCGCGAAGTCCGGCTGGTACAGCCGGGTGATCCGGCGCGCCCCGGGGTTGGCCATCCACAGGGCGTTGCGCTCGCGGGCGGGCAGCTCCCATCCTTCGAGGAACCGCCTGATCCGTCCCGGATAGTTGCGCCGGTTCTTCTCCGAGGACACGGCATCGAGGAGGGCGAAGAACGGAGTCCGCGAGACCACTCCCGGCAGCCAGCCGAACCGGTCGGCGAGGAGATGGGCGCGGTATCGATCGTACCCGCCGAAATTCTCGTCGCCGCCGTCCCCCACCAGACCGACCTTCACGTGGCGCGACACCTCCCGCGCCAGGACCCACGACGGTACTATCGACGGATCGGCGAAGGGAGTCTGCATGTGCCCCACGATCGTCTCGAGAGTATCGAGGACCGGTTCGCGGATGGTGATCTCCTCCAGCGCGAGACCGAGCCGAGCCGCGGCGGCGCGCGCCCTGGGTATCTCGTCGTAGTCCGCCTCGCTGAAACGGACGGTGAAGGCGCGGAAGCTGCCGGCATGGTTGCGCCTGACGTGATAGGCGATCGCCGTCGAGTCGATCCCGCCGGAGAGGAGAAGGGCCGTCGGCACGTCGCTTCTCAGACGGATCTTGACGGCCTCGTCCATCAGGCTCCGGTAGCGCTCCTGGGACTCGCGCAGACGTGTCGCGGGAGCGTCCACGATCTCCGGGAGCGACCAGTAGCGCTCGAGACGCGCCCGGCCGCCCTGGTACACGAGGACGTGGGCCGGCGGCACCTGCAGGATGGAGGCGAAGGCCGTTCCTGGATTCGGGATGAAGCGCAGCGCGAGGACGCTGTGGATCGCCTCGGGATCGGGGGCCGGGGAAAAGCCAGGCTCCGCCAGAAGACCCCCGATCTCGGAGGCGAACCGCAGCCCCCCGTCGTCCAGACGGTAGACCAGCGGCTTCACCCCCAGGCGGTCGCGCGCCAGGAGCAGGACGCGTTTTCTCGCGTCCCACAGGGAGATGGCGAACATCCCGACGAGGCGGCGCAGGAACTCGGCCCCGTGCGCCAGGTACAGCTGCAAAAGGACCTCGGTGTCCCCCGTCGATCGAAAACGCACGCCGCGCCGCTTCATCTCCTCCCGCAGCTCGACGTGATTGTAGATCTCGCCGTTCCAGGACAGGACGACGCGGCCGTCCGGACTGGCCATCGGCATGTGCCCCGCGGGAGACAGATCCTGGATCGACAGTCTCCGGCTGGCCAGACCGATCCCCGGCTCCAGGTGCTCCCCCTCGTCGTCGGGGCCGCGGTGCCCGAGCGCCCGGGCCATGGCCCGCAGCGCCACCGGATCGGGGGGTCTCTGGTCGGGATAGGCGATGCCGGCGATGCCGCACATGTCAGCGCACCTCCGTTCGGGGCGTCACGAGCCCGTCCTCAGCACCGGCGGGCGCTCCGGAACGGCTCCGGACAGACGCTCCGCCAGTTCCATCCCTGTCTTGATCGCCCCTTCCATCGAGGAGTACTCCCACGAGCCGAACCGCCCCGCCGAGAGGATGCCGGCCTCGTTCAGCGCCCGGTGCGCCTCCGGCAGGTTCTTCGCCCTGAAGCGATCGTAGATGACGTACGCCGGATCGAGGACCGACAGCCGCCTGTAGACGAGGCGATCCCCCTTCCAGAGGATGCCGGCCCGGCGCAGATCGTCGACGGCACGCTCGATGACCTCCTCGGGGTCGAACGGCTCGTCGCGCAGGAGCGAGCGTTCCACGTAGAGCGACGAGCAGCCGCGCGGCGCCAGTGTCCGCGACAGGTTCGCCGGGAAGCCGACCCGGTAGAAGGAGTATTCCTTCTCGGGGAAATAGATCCAGTGCGCTCCGGACACCGCGTCACGGTCGACGCCGAGGCTGATGTTCAGGACCTTCACGGCCCGCAACCCCTCGCCGATGCGCGGCAGGTCGGAAGGCAGTCCGCGTGTGATGCGCAGCAGGCGGTCGAGCGGAATGGTCGAGACGAGCCTTTCGTATGCGACCACCTCGCCGGTGGAGAGGTGAACCTCGCGCGCGCGCGCGTCCACCGACGTGACCGTCCGGCCCAGCCGCACCTCCGGCCCGCGCAGGGCGAACGCCTCGGGCAGGACGCTGATGCCCCCCTGACGGGGGTACAGGAACATCGGGTTGTAGCCGAGCCCCCGCACGGTGGCGCCGAAGGCGCCGTCCAGGATCTCCTGGAGAGTCGGACGCGGGATCGACCAGGACACCCAGCCGCATTCGATCTCGTCCAGATCGGTGCGCCACAGCTTGGCGTTGTACGGCAGAAGGAAGTGGTCCGCGATCCCCGCGCCGAACGTGCGCTCGGCCCATTCGCGGAAGCCGATCGTTTCGAGGTCGGGCTCCCCCTCGGCGGCGCGCCGGACCTCCGCCCGCACGAACCCGGCGATGCACTCCTTCACCACCTCGAGCGGCAGGCCGTGCAGGTTCGCCTGGAACGGGTAGGCGGTGTACACACCCTTCGAGAAGATGAGCGCCCGCCGCTCGTGACGGGCGAAGGCCCCCGGCAGGATCTGGTCGACGAGTCCCGCGACCCGCTTGTCGCGCAGGTGCAGGAGGTGGCCGGTGCAGTCGAAGGTGAACCCCTCCTCGGCGTGGGTGCGGGCCAGGCCGCCGACCTCCTCCTCGCGCTCGAGAATCAGGCTCGGCGCGCCGAGGTGATAGCCGACCGAAAGACCCGTCAGACCCGCCCCCAGGATGACGACGGGGTACGACTTCGCGCTCACCCGATCACCCCCTCACAAAGACATGTCGATGCGCCGCAGAAACAGCCCGAGGCCGAGAGCGCCGAGGAAAATCGCCGCGAGCAGGAGGACGGCCACATCGGTCGGCGACAGCATCATGACGATCGCCAGGACCCCGAGGACCGCGGTGGCGGCCCAGGAGAGCAGGACCGTCTGTCGCGTGCTCAGACGCCATTTTCTGAGACGCAGGGCGAAGTGGTCCGGGCTCCCCAGGAACACGGGGAGACCGCGCCGGAATCGGACGTACATGACGAACAGCATGTCGAAGATCGGCACGCCCAGGACGATCACAGGCGCGACCGCGGCGGCGAGGTTCCGGCGCGTGTAGGAGTTGTTCATCGACAGCGCCCCCAGCATCAGCCCCACGAACATGCTCCCGGTGTCCCCCATGTAGATCCGGGCCGGCTCAACGTTGTAACGAAGGAAGCCGCACAGCGAGCCGCACAGGGCCGCCAGCAGGACGGCATACGTCTGGCGGCCGTTGACCGCCGCGATCAGGAACAGGATGAACGACGCGGCCGCCGCGACACCGGCCGCCAGGCCGTCCATGATGTCGATGAGATTGAAGGCGTTGGTGATCCCGAGAAGCCAGAGGAACGACAGCACGATCGCCAGGGGCGGCCACAGGAACCCGAGCTTGATGTACACCGAGGCGTTGATCAGCGTGAGCACCGCGACCACCTGCCCGGCCAGCTTGATCCCGGGCGTCAGGACACCCAGGTCGTCGACGAGCCCCAGGATCAGGACGATGGCGCCGGCCAGGAGCATTCCGAGCACCTCGGTCGAATCGAATCGCCTGGTCGCGGTCAGCGCCAGGAGGAACGACAGGAAGATCGCCAGCCCGCCCAGGTACGGAACCGGTTGCGCCTGTGTCTTCAGCCGCCCGTCCGGCCGGTCGACTATCCCGAAGCGCAGCGCCGCCGCCCTCATCAGGGGAGTTGTATAGAGGGAAATCACCAGGGCCAGCGCGAACGCCAGGCCGCAGCCGAGGAGCCACCCGGTCACAGGGCACCCCGCCGTCCCGCGGCCGTGCCGCTGTCGTGACCGGCCCGGTCCCGGTCCAGGAGCTCCCGGTACAGGTCTTCGATCTCCCGCACCAGTCTCTCGATTCCGAACTCGGCGCGGGCCCTGTCGATTCCGGCCCGCCCCATCTGCGCGGCGCGTACGCGATCCCCGAGAATCGAGGCACATGCGGATGCCAGCGCCTGCGCATCACCGGGCGGCACCAGAAGACCGGTCACGCCGTCCACGACCGCCTCGGGGACGCCGCCCACCCGGCTGGCGACGACCGGCGTGCCCACCGCCATCGCCTCCGCCAGCGTCAGCCCGAACCCCTCCCACAGGGACGGCTGCACCAGCAGGTCGAAGGCGCGCATGATCTCGGGGACGTCCCGGCGCAACCCGGGGAACACGGTGCAGTGACTCACCCCTTCGCGCGCGGCGAGCGCCTCGAGGGAGGGGCGCGCCGGTCCCTCGCCGACGATCGCGAAACGGACGCGCGGCAGCTCGCGCGACAGCAGGCGTGCCGCCTTGAGGAAGACGGCCAGCCCCTTCTTGGGCTCGATGAGCCTTCCGAGCGTGCCGATCAGGAGATCGTCGGCGGAGGCCCCCAGCTCCCGGCGCACACGCTCGCGGACGGCCTGCTCGGGAATGGAGTCCGGCAGCTCGATGGCGTTGCGGAGCGTGCGCACCAGGCCGGACCTCAGTCCGAACGTCTCGATCGCCTCGCGCCGCACCGACTCGGAGCAGGTCGTGATCGCATCCGACATCGGAGCCGTCAGACGCTCGGCGAGGCGCTGGTGCCAGCGCATCCAGGAAAACGTGTCGTGGTGCGCCGTGACGATCACCGGGACCGAGGCGAGACGTCCGACGACGCGCGCCACGAGATTGGCCCAGTACAGATGGCTCCGGAGAATCTGGATCCGCTCGCGCCTCAGGATCGAAAGCAGCCGCCCGAAGACCCGCAGGTCCCAGACTCCCTTCGCGCCGAGCGCCATCGCCCGCACGCCGCGCGCGTCTAGCTCGTCGCCGAGGATTCCCCATCCCTTCAGGCAGGCGACGGTCACCTCGAAGCCGTCGCGCTGAAGGCGCGGCGCCGTGGTCAGGATCAGCTGCTCCGCTCCGCCGACCGTGAACCCCACCGTCAGGATCAGCACGCGCGGCCGGCCGGCGTGGTGGGCCGGCGCCGGGCGCGCGGCGGCCGCCACCCCGGGACCGGGGGCCTGCGGCGCTTGCAGGGGAAGCGTCGCGCTCATCGCGGCCTCGCCAGGATGTCGCGGTACAGGTCGTCCACGCGCTGCGCGACCCGCGACAGGGAATATCTCTCGCGGGCGCGGTTCGCCGCGGACTCACCGAGCCGCCGCGCCCCCTCCGTATCCCCCAGAAGCCGCACGACCGCCCCGGCGAGGGCCGCGGGGTCCTGCGGCTGTACGAGGATGCCGGTGTGGCCGTCCTCGATCACTTCCGGTATCCCGCCGACCCGGCTGGCGACGACGGGCAGCCCCGCCGCCATGGCTTCGAGCAGGCTCAAACCGAACCCTTCGTAGATCGACGGCTGCACGAACAGGTCGAGCGCCGCGAGCACCATCGGCACGTCGCGGCGAAATCCGAGAAAAACGACCCGGTCTCCGATTCCCAGCCGGCGCGACTCCTCCTCGAGGGCCGCTCGTGAGGGTCCCTCCCCGGCGATGACGCAGGCCGCCCGCGGGAACGCCGCGAGAATCGCCGGCAGGGCCTGCATCAGAAAACCCTGCCCCTTCTCGGGAGACAGTCGCCCGACCGCGCCGATCAGCGGGCCGTGCGAGGGGAGGCCCAGGGCGCGCCGCGCTTCCCCCCGCGTCGCGGGGTGGGGCGTCGCCTCGATACCATGGCCGATCACGACCATCTTGCGCCTCGGCAGGCGCTCCACCTTCTCGAGAAAGGCACGCAGCCCCTCGGACACAACGATGACCGCGTCGTCCATCTCGTACGCCAGCCGCTCGAGAAGGAGGAAGGGGTAGCGCTTCCAGGTGCGACGGGTCCGGAACTCGTCCGGGGCGTGTTTGGTCGCCACGACACCGCGCGCACCGCCGAGACGACCGGCCAGGGCCCCGTAGAAGTCCGCCAGATCCAGGTGGGTATGCACGATGTCGATGCGCTCCCGGGCCACGTACCGCCGCAACCGGAGCAGGCAGCCGGGATCGAACTTGCCACGCATCCCGAACCGCACCACCTCGACTCCCGCCGCCCTGAACTCGTCCGCCAGGAGCGGTTCTCCGCGGAGGCAGGCCACGCGCACGAGATATCGGGTCGTGTCGAGGGCCGCCACCAGCCGCAAGACGGAAATTTCCGAGCCGCCGGGAAGGAGCGTCGCCAGGACATGCAGGACCCGGACACGGACATCGCGGTCTCCCCGCGCGGCCGGGGAGTCGAGTGTCGGGCTCCTCCCGGCTTCGGCCCTCCGCAGCGTGGCGATCACGCCACCCCTCCCGCGGCCCGGGCCACAGGTCGCCCGGTCAGGGAGGCGAGCGCGCCCTCCAGGATCTCGAAGCGTCCGTCCCAGCTGTTGCGTCGGGCGTACGCCACGCGCTCGGCCCGCGCCTGCTCGCCGCGCGGGCCCTGGTCCTCTGCGAGGGCCTGCTGGAGGGCGCGCGCGAAATCCTCCCCCGTCTTCGCCAGACGGAGCGGCGCCCCCATGGCGGCCGTCTCCTCCATCGGTGTCGCGACCACGGGCAGCGCCGCGGCGCAGTACTCGTACACCTTGAGAGGGTGGATGGAATGCGTCAGGTCGTTCAGCGCGAAGGGGACGATCCCCGCGTCGGACGCCTTCAGGTACGCCGGCAGATCCGCATACGGGCGGGGCCCGAGAAGACGCACGTTCGAGAGGGCCCGCAGAGGGGACAGGTCGGCCCGCTGCGGGCCGATGAGCAGGAACGTCCACCCCGGCAGGCGGCGCGCCGTGTCCACGAGGAGAGCCACGTCGAACCAGCCATCGATCGCCCCCGCGTAGACGGCGCGCGGTCGCGCGGCGGTCCGGATGTCCTCCGGCTCGGCGCCGCCGGCCACGAACGGCCCGGGATCGCAGGCGTTGGGCAGATGGAGGACGCGCCGCGCTCCCTTCTCGCGGGCCCGGGCCACCAGCCGCCGGGCCGTCGCCACGACCAGGTCGGCGCGGCGGCAGATCTCCGTCTCGAGAATCGGGAAGCTCCGCGGCGTGTCCGGAAACGCCGCGGTGTCGTCGCTCATTCGATAGACGGCCGCCGTGTGCGGCACTTCGTCGAGGAGCGCCAGGAACGGGCTGCCGGTCGACATCCACAGGAGATCGACCCGCTCGAATCCGGCGCGGGCCAGGACCTTCCTGAGCCTCGGCACGGTGGCCCGCAGAGTCAGGCGGTGCATGAGCGGGCGATCGAAGAGGGGATAGGGTCTGTACGGCAGGAGCGTCATCGGTGCGTAGGCGAACAGGCGTCCCTTCTGAAGCGACTCCCCGCCCCGCCGGTAGAGGCGCAGACGTCTTCGGGTCTCGTCGTTCCGCTTGACGAGGTTCACGGGCGACACGGGGCCGACGCACCAGGCGACGCGATCACCCCGGCGCACGAATCGCTCGGCATAGTGGTGCCCGCCGACCCGGATCGGAGCGCCCGGCGCGAACGACTCCCACATCAGGACGTTCATGTCTGACCCCGCACGGCCCGTCCGAGCGCGAAGGTGGCGCGCATGGCGGCCCCGATCTCCTCGAGACCGATCACCTCGTGGGGCTGGCCCAGGAGCGCCCGGCCGATCTGCTCCCACTGCCGGGCGAACCCCTTGTCCTGCCGGCCCAGGTCGAGCGAGCCGCCGGGCTTGCCTGCGACCTCGAGCCGCGTGAAGTCGTCCAGGACGATCGCGGCGCCGCCCTTGAAGATCTCCAGGCGCTCCTTCGGGAGACCCGCGTCCCCCAGGCCCGTGTAGGCCAGGACGGCGCGCGAGCCGCCGGGGAGATCGAGAAGCGCCGCGAACGAATCCCCCTGCACCACGAGGGCGCCGTCCGAGGGCAGCGCCGTCGCCTGGATTTCGAGCACCGGACCGCCGCCGGTGAGATGCAGGATCAGGTCGAGGAAATGGCAGCACTCCCCGAGGATCCGCCCGCCCCCCTGCGCGGGGTCGTTGACCCAGTGATCGGGCGGCAGCGCCAGGGCGTTGACCCTGTACACGAGGAAGGTGGGGCCGGGGAGCCGCGACAGGATCTCGTCCGCCCGCTTCACCAGCGGGCTGTACCGTCGGTTGAATCCCACGGCCAGAAGACGCCGCGTCCGGCGCGCCTCCTCCAGGATCGGTTCGATCTCCGCCTCATCGAGACAGAGCGGCTTCTCCACCAGGACGTGTCTTCCGGCTCGCAGCGCCTGGAGCGTCTGGGACGCGTGCAGGTGGTGCCGAGTCCCGACCAGCACCAGGTCGATCGTGTCGTCCCGCAGCATCTCCTGAAGGTCGGTCGTGGCGAGCGCCATTCCGAAGCGGCGCGCGGTCTGCCGCGCGTTGAGCGGCGATGCCGTGGCGACGCCGCGCAGCCGGAGCCCCGGCGCCCGTTTCAGGAGCGGCAGGTGAACCGATTTCACGAAGCCGCCGGCGCCGCAGATCCCGACCCCGGCCTCCGACCTTCCGGCGGGAAGCGGGTCGAACGCCGCCGGCGCGGCGCTGTATCTGGACGAACGGGACACGGGCGCCGGCGCACCGGCGGCCCGGGAACCGGGCTCCGCACGGGCGCCCGCCGCCTCGCCGCCCGCCTCCCCCGCTCCGGCCGCCGCGGCATAACGCAGGAGGACGCCGATCGGCCTGCCCGCGGGAGCGTCCCTATCGATCTCCTCGTACGCGGCGGCCGCCTCCTGCAGCGGGAAGACGCGGTCGATGAGCGGACGCACCGCCACACGGCCGTCGCGCACCAGGTCGAGGAAGGCGATCATGTTGCGGTTGAGCGTGAACCGGACGTACGGCGCCGGGTAGTCGGTCCCCTTGTCCTCGTAGGACGGATCGTACCGGCCCGGACCGTACGAGGTGCTGATGAGCAGGTCGAGCTCCTTCTCGTACATCAGGGACCGATCCAGATCCAGGCGGACGTCACCGACGATCACCACCCGTCCTTTCCTCCTCGCGAGGCGCATCGCCAGGTTGGCCGTCTCCGGGGCGCTCGAGTGCGCGCAGACCAGGACGGCGTCGGCGAGAAGACCGCGGCTCGCCCGCGCCACCTCGTCGGTCGGGTCGCGAGCCGCGAAGTCGTACGCCTCGAATCCCAGCGAGCGGCCGCGCGCCGCGCGGGCGGGATCCGGATCGAACGCGACGACCCGCGCCCCGGCGGCCCGGAGGATCTGGGCGGTCAGGAGTCCGATGAGCCCGATCCCCAGAACCACGGCGCACTCGCCGATCTGAATCCCCGAGCGCCGCACCCCCTGAAGCGCTATCGATCCCAGCGTGGTGAACGCCGCTTCGTCGAGCGGCACCTCTTCGGGCACGCTCACCGCCAGATTGCGCGGCACGCAGATCCACTCGGCGTGCGATGCGCGTCCCGCCCCGGCGCAGGCCAGGCGGGTTCCGGGCGGGAGATCGAGGACCCCGGGTCCCGCCTCGTGCACGATGCCGCTGGCGGAATAGCCGGGGGCGATCTCCTCCCCTTCCCCCGCCGCGCGCACCCTGTCCCACACCGCGGCCGCCCCCTCGCGACGCAAAAGCTCGATGGCCCGGGCGAAGGTGGACGGATCGGCGGCGCGCTCCAGGAGCGTCGACGCCTCGCCCGAGCGCAGGGCGGCCCGCTCCGTGCCGGCGCTCAGGACGGACCACGCCGTCCTGACCAGGACCGTGCCCGGCCCGGCGGAGGGGACGGGAACCTCCTCGACCACCGCCCTCCCGCGCCTCAGCAGGACCTGCCTCACGGACGCTCCTTTTCGCCGGCGCGGTCGCGACGGCGCGCCTCCAGGCTGAACCGACCGATGATCGGAAGCTCTCCGGTCCAGTCGTAGCGAACGACGGGCGCCCGCTCCAGCCGCCCGTACCCGGCCGAGAACAGCCCTTCCTCGAGATGCGCGCGCGCCCCCTCGGGGAGGGCGATCGGCGCGAGCTCGAGCTCGACCTCGTCCGCGACGAAGCGTTCCGGCGGCCCGGACGGCGGGAATGCGGGGTTGAACTGAGGCGCCAGATGGAAGAACCACTCGATGCGGTGTTTCGATCGTCCCTCCAGGCGATCCTCGATGACGAACCGGCGCGTCCTCTTGTTGAGGAGCACGATGCGACGATGCACCACAGGATCCGGGAGACGGGTGTACCCGTGGTGCAGGGCGTCGACCAGGTCGAAACCGGCGCGCGACTCGAAGCGGAGCACGCGCGGACGGTCGGTGCCCGGCAGCACGAAGGGCGTCTTCGGGATGGGATTGATCTCCTCGCCGTCGACGCGAACGGTGTTGTGGAACGAGGTCGAGCGGAACCGGTCCCGCAGGACGAGATCCGGAGTGTAGGTGCCGGTGCCGGGGTCCACGATCAGGTCGCGTCCGAAGGCCTGGATCTCGACCGCCAGGGTGTCGTTGTGTGCGTGCGTCCCCTGCCCTTCCAGGCCTACCGGCCCGGCGTCGAGGAACGCGTACAGATCGTCGTGGCGCAGCACGACGGTCCCGGCCGACTGGAAGTGGCGCCCGGTGACGGTCACGCGCGAAGCCCGGCTCCGCCTTTCGAGACGGCGCGCGCAGTCCTCCCCGAAGAGCCAGAACGCCTCCTCCCAGCGGTCACCCGCCAGACCGAACAGGGCGTCATCGTCGAAGACGCACCCGGCGACCGCGAGGAGGTGCCGGTGATCGCGCCGGTCGGCATCGTGGTCCCCGAGAATCTGCAGCCGGCCGTCGTCGTTGTCGCCGATCTGCGGCGCCCGCCCGTCCGGCTTGGTGTAGTGCGCGATGTACTCCACCATGCGGCGCACCCGCGCGCGCATCGCCGGCAGCCGGAAGCCGGCCCGTTCGAGGAGCAGCAGGGACGTCAGCGCCATCTCGGTCATGAGCCTGTGATACGCGGTCGAGGCCTCGAAATCGACTCCGTCCGGCAGCGTCTGCCGCTCGTTCTCGCGCGCGATTTCCGTCACGGCCATGCCCTTCCAGTCGTCCGCCTCGGGGGCGCCGCGGAACAGGGTGCCGAGGAACAGGAGCCCGACCAGGTCGGCGAAGTAGTGGTTCGAGGTGACCGGATGCCCGTTCTCGAGATTGGCGGCGATGAAACGTCCGTGGACGAACAGCGAGCGCAGGAACAGGGACGCGAACGGACGGTCCCCCAGGATCTCCGGGCGGAACAGGACCCAGGCCCAGACCCAGTTCACCGCGCGGATGGCGACATCCATGGTGCAGGTCCAGTTGACCCCCCGACCCGGGCGGTTCTCCGCGATCCAATCGACCACCTCGCCCCGGAACTCCTCGTAGTACTGTCTGTTTCCCGAGAGCCAGAGCGCCTGGCCCAGGAGCGGCAGGTGCTGGAATCGCGACAGCTCCCACGGAACCTTGACGTCGGCCCCCTGTCCGAAGCTCTGCTCCAGCCCGGCACGCAGGTCCTCGAAGTAGGCGCGTTTGTCCCACGACCGTCCCGACTTGAAATCCGCGTGCCAGGGCAGCCGGGGCCCGAGGTCTCTAGCACCCGAGCCCAGAAGCGTAAACCGGTGCGCCCGGGCCGCGTCGGCCTCCCGGAGGATGCGGTCCCGCCTCCCCCCGCCCTCGTTCGCGAAGAACGAGGCCGCGTAAGGACGCGGGAGATCGACGACCGGCAGGCTTCCACTGTCGCGCGCGGCGGCGGCCAGGAATTCGTCGAACGTGCCGAACCTCCCCCCCAGGTCCCCCAGGAGACCGTTCTCCGAGGGCGTGGACAGCCGGGCCGTGTCACGGAAGCGGCGCACCGCCCGCCCGACGCACCGGCGCAGGTCGCGCGCCGCCTCGAACGGAGCGCTGAGAGCCCGGCTCAGCTCCATGCGACGAGCCCCATGGTCTTGAGCCTCGCGGCCAGGACGGCGGCGCGCGCCCGCCAGGTGTGCCGTTCGACCGCCCGGATCCGGGCCGAAGCACCGAGGGACGCCCGCAGAGGGGCGTCGTCGATGAGACGAACGACGGCCCTCGCCAGCGCCTCCTCGTCGGCGGGCGGGACGAGGAGAGCGGTCCGTCCGTCGTCCAGGACCTCCGCGATCTGCTCCAGCCGGCTCGCGACGATCGGTTTTCCCATGGCCATGTACTCGAACAGCTTGGTCGGCGATCCGAAGAAGCGACTGCCGTCGGCGTTCGGCACGTGCGGCGCCACCAGGATATCCATCGCGGCGAGGTGCCGCGGTCCCTCCTCCTGGGGCACGAGACCGGTGAAGACCGCCCGGGCGGACAGACCGCTCCGCTTCAGGAACGTCTCGCACGCCACCCGCTGCGGCCCGTCGCCGACAAACAGGAAGAAAGCCTGCGCGCGCTCCGCCAGCACGCGCGCCGCGGCCCGCGCCAGGACCGGGGCCCCGTGCCACGCCTCGAACGTCCCGATGAAGCCGACGACCACCCCGTCCGGGACACCGTGCCGCTGCCGCTCTTTCCTCCCGTCGATGTCGGGGCGGTAGCGCTCGACGTCGACGCCGTTCGGCAGGACGACGACGCGATCCGCCGCGACACCACGCGCCAGGAGTCCGTCCCGGAGCGGCTCCGACACGACCGAGACGAGGTCGGCGTGACGCAGGTTGACCTCCTCGATCCTCTCGAACAGCCGGCGGTGTCGGAGCGGCCGGCCCCAGTGATCGGCGATCCAGACCTCCGATCCGTTGTATTCCAGGACCAGCGGCAGTCCGATGGTCCTCGACAGGGCGACCCCCGCGTGGCTGGCCGGGTCGAACCGCTGGTACAGCAGTCCGGCCGGGCGCCGCGCCAGGAACGCCGCGGCCCCGGTCTCGAAGACCAGGGAGTGCGCCACCGCCGGAAGCTCGCGGCGGGCGGCGTAGAGACGGCGCGGCGGCACGACGTGGATTTCGTGGCGGGCCGGGTCGATCGCCGCCGGCCGGGTGGTGGCGACGAAGTCGACGTCGCACCCCAGGGCGCGGAGCCCCGAGGCGACCCCCTCGGTGTGCCCGACCGAGCCCCCCGCCGCGACACCGCTCCACAGATCGGTGCGCAGGTAGCAGACGCGCCTCGAGGCCGCGGGGCGGGGCGCGTGCCGCGCCGCGCGCAGGAGCCGGCGCAGCCGGAACCCGGTGCGCAGGAGGGCCACGGAGGTGGCGGCGCAGCCGGCGAGGAGGAACGGCACGTCCCGGACGAGAAAGCGTCCTGCCGAGACGTCCAGCGCGCGCCCGCTCCTGTCGACGAGCCGGCGCCGCGCCGCCAGGGGCAGCGCCAGGAGGGCCTGCAGTCTCCCGATCGATTCGTGGGTGTCGATATCGTCGACCAGGATCACGATCTCGTCGGCCCCGAGAGCCCTGAGAAACCTCGCCAGGGCGACGGGACCGAGAGTGCTGATGTCCTCCCGGCGCACGGGCAGGACGGCGCGCCCGGGAAGCAGCGTCTCGAGCGCGCGCTCGGTCCCCGGGACGTCCCGCACCAGGAGCAGGACGGCGGCGCGCGTGACGCCGGTCCGCGCGCGAGTCACAGGTGTCTCCTCGATCACCCGTTTCAGGACGGAGGGCATCACGCAGCCTCCCGCGCGATCCAGTGGTCGTACCACCGGCTGAGGTTGTACAGCGTCCAGAGGTGCCACGAGTGGTCCCGTGCCGAGGCCCGATGGGCCAGGAACAGCCGCTCCACGTGGTCGTAGTCCAGGAGGTTCTCCTGCCGCATCCGCGAATGCATCACGGCCGAGAAGGCCTCGCCGTAGAGCTCGCCGCGCAGCCACTCCTTGACCGGCGCGCCGAACCCCTGTTTCGGGCGGTGGATGATCTCGTCCGGCAGGATCCCGGTCATCGCCTTCTTCAGGAGATACTTCGTCTGTCCTCCGCGGATCTTGAGGTCGGTCGGAAGGCGCATGGTGAACTCCACCAGCGCGTGATCCAGGAACGGCACGCGCGCCTCCACCGACGAGGCCATGGTGATCTTGTCGACCCGCATGAGCAGGAGCTCCGCCAGGCGATTGTGCAGCTCGAGATAGATCATGCGCTTCCCGAAGTCGTCGTCGCCGAGGCGCTCACGGGCGCGCCGGTCGATCTCGAGCACGATATCGTGAGAGTTCAGGCCGTCGATCCGCAGACGGGCGTCGCGGGACAGGAGACGGCGCTTCTCGGCCTCGCGCCACGCGATCGCCCCGCCCCAGAAGAACGTCTCTTCGCGCGCCGCCGAGCGCAGCAGATCGAGACGCTCGCCCCCCCGTCGCAGGAGGAAGGCCAGGCCGCGGGCGGCATCGTAGATCGCACCGCGGACGTTGCGCGGCAGGCGCATCAGCGGTCTGAAGTAGCGCGCGTGGTTCCTGTACGAGCGCATGTAATGCTCGTAACCGAAGAACTGCTCGTCGCTCCCCTCCCCGACCTGCACCACGATGGTGCCGGTCCGCCGAGCCAGGCGCGCCACGTAGTGCAAAGGGACGCACACCCAGTCCGCGATCGGCTCGTCCTGGTGGAAGATGAGCTCGGGCATGAAATCGAGCAGGTCGCGCGATCCGATCTCCACTTCGTGGTGGTCGGTCTTGAACAGCTTCGCGACCTTGCGCGCATAGTCGAACTCGTTGTACGTCGGCTGATCCTTGAAGCCGACGGAGAACGTGCGCACCGGGCGATCCATCACGCGCGCCATGAGCGCCACGTTGGCCGAAGAATCGAGCCCGCCCGACAGGAACACGCCGAACGGCACATCGGCCATCATGCGCTTCTCCACCGCCCGGGCGAGCAGGTCGCGGATGCGCGCCGCGGCGAACTCCCCGTCCTCGTAGGGCGCCCCTTGCTCCGGCGGGACCTCGAGCGGGTCCCAGAAAGTCTCCGAGCGGATTCCTCCCTCCCGATCGATCGTCACGCACGTGGCCGGGGGGATCTTGTGAATCCCCTGGAACAGCGTGCGCGGCGCCGGCGCGGCGATGAACGTCAGGTAGTGGTAGAAAGCGGCGAGGTCGATCCGACGCGACACACGCTGGTGGGTCAGGATCGCCTTGATCTCCGAGCCGAACAGGACCGTTCCGGGGAGGACGGCGTAGTAGAGCGGCTTGATCCCGACCCGGTCGCGCACCAGGAGGAGCTCCCCCTTGCGCGCGTCCCACAGACCGATGGCGAACATCCCCTCCAGGCGGCGCACGAAGCCGGGTCCCTCCTCCTCGTAGAGGTGTACGAGGGTCTCGGTGTCGGTGCGCGACCGGTAGGTGTGGCCCTTCTTCTCGACCTCGGCACGGAGCACGGCGTGGTTGTAAATCTCGCCGTTGAAGGTGATCCAGACGGTGCCGTCCTCGTTCGACATCGGCTGCCGGCCGGCCGGCGACAGGTCCACGATCGAAAGACGCCTGTGACCGAGACCGACGCGGCCATCCGGCGAGATGTAGATGCCGGCGTCGTCAGGACCGCGGTGCGTCATGGTGTCCCGCATCCGGATGAGAGCCGCCTCCTCGACCTTCCGCGCGTTCGCGCCGAACTCAAAGACCCCGCAGATGCCGCACACCGCCCGACTCCGTCATCTCAAACCCTGTAAACAACTTGTGGAAGGTCAATATAGTGCCCGGCCGGTGGCTCGTCCACATTTTGACAGGGCCCGGCGGGCGTCTCAGGAGCGCGTCGCCGGGGAATCCCCCGCGCCCAGGGAGGCGGCCAGGCGTTCCCGCTCGCTCCGGGCATCCATGGTGATGTCACGGGCGTATCCACTGTCCGGCTCGTAGCTGCGCAGCCTCCCAAGGGTCTGCTCCGCGACCTCGAGGGAGGCACGCGCCTCGTCACGGCGCCCGGCATCCAACAGGATGGATGCCTCGAGCACCCGCGCGCGCACGAAGCTCGGCTCCAGGACCAGCGCCTCGCGGAGGACCCCGAGCGCGTCATCCGGCCGCTTCAGATCGACGTAATGGGCCGCGAGCTCCAGTCGGGGACGCGGATCGAGCGGCGTCAGGCGGACCGCCTCCTGGTAGAGCGCCAGGGCCCTCGACGCGGCGGTCGCGTCGTCGAACAGGCTGGCGGCGGCGCGCGCCTCCAGCCGCGCCAGGTGGAGCGGGAAGCGGTAGTCGATCGGCTTGAGACGGCGTGCCTCGAGAAGATTGAAGGCGGCGCGCGCGTATCCATCCGGCGTGAGCGGACCGGAGTTGAGAATCGCCATCGCGAGATCGTTCCGGTAGTCCGGGTGGTAAGGGTTGTGACGGGCGGCGCGCTCCATGTAGAAGACCCCCTCCCGCCCGAGGCGAAGGGCGGCCGAAGCCTCCGCATCGGCCCGGTAGGGCAGCAGAACCGCGACCACGAACAGGTAGACCACGAGCGTCACCCCGACGAACCGCGCCGGGCGCAGGCGGCGCGCGCCGGCGATCCCTGCCGGCGCGAGGTCCGGCGGTCCGGGTCCCCGTCGTCGGCGCGCCAGGGCCCCGCCCAGGAGAAGGGCCGGCACGAGTGTGAGGGCGGGACGGACGGCGAGGTCCTCCACGCACCCCTGGACCAGGAGCGCGAGGAAGCCCAGGCCGACCCCGAAGACTCCATCCTGATCCCAGGGGGCGCGCAGGCACAGCAGAGTCGCGCCGACGATCGCCCCCAGGATCAGCGCAGCGGCCGGGATCCCCGTTTCCGCCGCAAGGGTGAGGCCGGCGCTGTGCGCCCCCTGGAAATTGCGGCCGTAGCGCACCGGGCCGATGTCCGCCGGGAAATTGAACAGCGGCGACACGTGCGGGAACATCCCCGGGCCGAACCCCAGGAGGGGCCGCTCGGCGATCATCCCGGCCGAGGCCTTCCAGATCGACAGGCGCGTGTAGCGGTAGGGATCGACGGCGCGCGAGAAGCGGGCGCCCAGCACGAGGGCCGCGCCCAGGGCGCACGCCAGGATGAGACCCACGGCGACTTTCCGGGTGTGGGGAGGCAGAGCGTGACGTCGAAGCACTCCGAGCACGATGAGGCTGACGAAGAACCCGGCGAGCGCTCCCCGCGACTCCAGGAGGAAAATCGCCACGACGTGCATCCCCCCCAAAGCACCCCACGCCGCCCGGATCCGCGGCGGAGCGGGACGCAGGACCCCGACCAGAATCAGGAAGAGTCCGAGGTTCAGGAAGGCCGCCAGGTGGTTCGGGTTCACGAACGACGAACCGGCGGCCGCGGCCCTCCCGCCGGGATAGCGCGCGATGGCCAGAAGAGCCTGGAGAGAAGTCGAGGCGACGACGGCGCGGACCAGCCATCCGAGATCGCGATCGTCCGAGACCGCGAGCGCCGCCGCCGCGAACAGGAGGAAGGGAACGACGATGTCCCAGGCCGCCAGCGCCGCCGCCAGAGGGTAGGCGGCGCGCAGCGCGGAGAGGAGGGCGAGTCCGAGACCCGCCACGGCCACGACCCCAAGACCTCGAAGCGGACCGGCGAGGAGCGGAGCCGGACGCGGACCCCGCGCCCGGGGAGATGTCCAGGCGAGGACCACGCACGCCAGGGACAGGGTGTGCAGCACGAAGAGCGCCAGGGGCGCGCGTCCCCCTTCACCGAACGGGGCGAGCATGACGATCGCGGCGGCGGGGAGAAGGGGCACGAGACGCCTCACGGTTCGCTTCTCCTGCAGGGGACCGCCTCCGGGAGACTGTAGTCCTGCTTGAGCGGGAACAGGACGTGCGCGATCCACTGTTCGCGGTAGGCGGCTCCGGTCTCGCGGTACGACCTCATGTAGAGCGACAGATCGTAGTGCAGGATCGCCGACTCGGGATCGAGGCGGACGGCGCTCTCCGCCTGGCTCCTTCCCTCCCGGCTCAGGACGCCGTCGCTCATGCCGTGCGCCAGGACCCATTCCGCCACGAAGGCGCGCGGCGCTGGATCCGATGGTCGCACCCGGGCGGCCCGCCGGGCCAGCGACAGGGCCTCCCGGTCGCTCCCCTCGACGGCCGCGACGCGCGCCCGGTCGATCAGGTCCGTCGCGAGCGCGGTGACGACAGAGTGTCCCACGAAGCCGATCAGCGCCATCCCCAGAAGGAAGGCCCGCAGCCCCACCGCGGGCCCTGCGCCCCGCACGGTCCGGGCGGACGGCGCGGACGGGGCGCGCGATCCACAGGCCAGACCGACCAGAAGCGCCCCCGGGATGGCGACGCTCGGCAGGAACGCCGTGAAGTCCATCAGGTTGTGGACCAGGAATGAGGCCGCGGCCGCCGCGTACGGCAGCTCGCCGGCGCGCCCGCGCCAGGACTCCCGCAGCCTCCGCGCGAAGGCCAGCAGGACGCCCAGCATCGGCACGATCGCCCAGACGCCCCAGCCGGCGATCACTTGAAGATACGAGTTGTGCGCGTACCGCGTCTCGTTCATGCCCGGGCGCATATAGCGCGGGTAGAAGGTTCCGAACGAACCGGGGCCCGTTCCGAACACAGGATGGTCGCGGATCATCCCGGCGGCCGCCCGCCAGTTCCCGGCCCGCAGAAGGAACGGATCGCCTCCGGGCGCGCCGAACTCCTGGCTGCGGGCGCGCAGGAAGTGGACGCCGACTGCGAGCACCACCAGCGCGACCGCGGCGAGGAGAACGAGGCGCCGTCGTGCGGCGAGGAACGGGAGGGACAGCGACAAGGAGACGGCGGTCGCCGCGAGCCCGCCGATCGATCGGGTCAGGAAGAGTGCGTACGCCTGAAGAAGAGCGGCGGCGACCAGGACGCCCCGCATCCCGCGTCCGCTGAGGGAGCGCCTCCCCAGAAGGGTCAGGGGCAACGTCAGCGCGAAGAATCCTCCGAGCGCCGCGGGAAGCGTGAACGGTCCGGCCGGCCTCCCGTCCCGCAGGCGCGCCAGGACGTACGGTGAAACCGGAGCGGTCCCCTCGAGCAGACTCTGCAGTTCCTGACGATACGTGATGTGGGCCTGCAGCACGGCCAGAACGGCGGCGATGCATCCGAGGGCCACGAGAACCCCCGCGACCACCTCGCGCCCGCGCCGATCGGAGGCGATCGCCTGCCCCAGAACAGCCGCGAGCACGACGGTCGCGACCAGGGCGGCCTCGTCGAAGGCGCGCGCCCGGCAGGAGGACAGGAGGAGACTCGCAAAGGCGAGCGGCAGCAGCCCCGCCGTCCACGCGGGCAGCGGCGGCACCCCGTCCGCCGAACGCCAGGCCAGCCAGCCTGCGGCGGCCAGCAGGATCGCGCAGACGGCCCCGGACCACGCGTAGGTCTCCGGGGGACGCAGCACCGCCGGCACCAGGAGCGCCACCGCGAGCGCCGGCATCAGGATGTGAGTCCGGGTCAAGTGCTGTGCGTCCATGTCCCGCTGGAAAAAAAACGGGCGGCGCCGCGAGGCGCCGCCCGTGTCGTCTTCAACCCAGGGAGAACTAGGTCTGGGTACCCTGCGGCCACTGGAAGAACTGGCCGTTGGCAAACAGGATGTCGCAGTTGAAGTCGGTCGTCTGACCTCCGGTCTGCGTACCCTGCACGCCGTCCTTCGCCGGGCTGGTGATCGTGTACTGTGTCCCGCCCGCCACCGAGTCGCAGTCCCAGGCGTTGTTCCAGCCGTCCGTCGTCGGCACCGTCTTGATGTAGATCGGCGAGACGTAGGTGCTGATGCCCGAGGCCGGGACGCTGGACATGCCCTTCGGGTAGAAATTGTTGTCCACCGCGTAGGACTCGACCGCCGTTCCGATGGACCGCATGTCGGCCATCGTCCTCTTCTGCTTGCCCCTGTCGATCGCGTTCAGCAGGTTCGGGATTGCTATGGCGGCGATGATCCCGATGATGGCCACGACGATCAGGAGCTCGATCAGTGTGAAGCCTTTGTCCTTGCGCATTCGGGTAACCCCCTTTCGGCAATCTACTGTGAGCAAGCCGGATGCCACCCAAAAGCGCCTCCGTAAGGACCGGCGCAAGTGCCTGAGTCACGCCCATTTGCCTTTCCGATCCCGAATCCGTAGCGGTCCCGCGGTCCGGGAATACGCCCGATAGTAACAAGTTTCGTCAGGTCGGGGGACGCCGGCTGACACTGCGCGTCACCGGTCGACCGAACCCTTGTCCGGAGACGCGTCAAGGCGGCCCGCCAGGCGATTGAACCTCGACAGAAGCGATCGCGCCAGGACACAGCCGGGATCGTCCCGCACCTTTCTCTCCAGCTCACCGAGGATCGGTGCGACGGGCAGGTGCCCGGTCATGACTCCGGCGTACAGGTAGCGCCAGTCCTCGGGATGCACCGCCCGGTACTCGTGGCGGGCGATCACGGCGGCGTTCTCGTCCGACCGCCGGACCACGATCATCGCGTCGTCGTCCCAGTAGACGAGCGCCCAGGCCTCCCTGGGAAAGTGGTTGACCGAGAAGGCCCGCTCCACGACTCCCGCCGGCCGGCCGTCGGGCCCCGGACGGATCACCTTTTCGAGCGCCGGACTGTAGCGCAGGAAGGCGGCGTCGATGCGGTGCCGCTCGAGGAACGTCTCCCACGTCCGGGAATCTCCGAGCGACAGGAACACCTCCCGCAGGAGCGCGGGATAGATCTCGTTCCGCCCGTCGATGAACACCTTGTGTCCTGGGAAACGCCTCCAGATGAGATACCCTCCGAAGCGGACATCGTTGTACAGACGCCGGCCGATTCCCTCCCGCTCGACGAAATCGACGGCCGGCCGCGGCTCATTGCCGGGAGCAGGGCCGAGGCCCCAGGCGAAGGCGGGGGAAAGAACGGACAGCATCGGCACGGCGCAGAACAGGACGACGCCGGCGATCACGAAACCGGGTCGCACGCCGCCGGGAGCGGCGGGAAGCGCCCGTCTCCATCGGCGCTCGAAGGCCAAAGCGATCGCGCGGGCAGGACGGGCGAGGCCGAAGGGCAGGAGCACGAAGAACAGGCCGATGTTCCGCAGATGCGCCGCGGCGAGTATCGCGGCGATGAACAGAGCGGGCGTCGCGATCGGATCGAACCGCCGCCAGCCGGCGAGGACCACGACCGAAGCCGCGGCCGCGGCCAGCCAGAACAGCGGGAAGTCCTGGACGCCCGGACGGGTCCACTCGAGGTTCGGCGACGGGAGTGAGTCCAGGAGACGACGGACCTCGAACGGCACGGTGTAGATCCGATACCCGTAAGGGTTCGCGCAGGCGGCGATCGAGGCGGCGACGGCGACCAGCAGGAGCCGCGGCGCAAACGAAGGGCGCGGCCCCGCGGGCCGGTCCCCTGCGAAGATCGCCAGACGCTCCGTCGCGAGCGTCGTGACCACGCCCGCACCGAGGAGGACCGGCGCCAGGATTGCGCCGGGATGAAGATTGGATCCGAGCGCCACGAGAGGCGGGACGAGAATGAGAGGGCGAGGGTCGCCCGTCGCGCGCCCCCTGAGCACGAGGTCGATGACGAGCGGCAGAAGCAGAAGCGTGGCCAGCTCCGGCCGCACGTCCAGACGGAACGACGCCCCCACGAGCGCCGCCGCCAGGAGGAGTGAGGCGCCGGCCGGGCCGTGTCCCTCCCGTCTCACGTGGGAGAGCAGGAGCAGGCACAGGCCGCATACGAGCAGGGATTTGAGCACGATGAGTCCGGCCGGACCGAAGAGGCTGAACCCGGCGTCCAGGAGGACCTGCGACAGCCATTCGTGATCCACCCAGGGGGCGTTCTCGGCCGTGAACGAGAACGGATCGGTCCGCGGAACGGCGTGCTGCGACAGGATGAGACTGCCGGTCTTGAGGTGCCACCAGAAGTCGTAGTTACGAATCGGCGTCAGCGACACGGCGAGGGCCAGGAGCAGGAGCAGACCGACGAGCAGGACGCGATCGCCGCGCGACTCTGCGGTCCGGACGGTCGCCTGGTCGTTCACCACGCCCTCGACCGGGCGGCGACACCGTAGAGAGTCACGAGCAGAACGCCCACGAAGCCCAGGACGAGTCCCGCGACCACCTCCGCGGGCCTGTACTCCATCACGACCGTGTGCTCGCCGGCGGGCAGCGCCACCGCGCGGAACAGACCATCGGCCCGGAGGATCGGGACGGGTCGGTCGTCGAGCGTCGCCCTCCACCCGGGCGCGTACGCATCGGCCAGGACCGCGTAACCGGGTCCGGTGGTGCTGAGGCGCATCGTGATCCGCTCCGGCGTCTCCTGCGTGATGGCCGCTTCGCCGCCCGCCGCCGTCCCCCCCGCCTCGTCGTCATCGGCCGGGGCCCCTCCCGCCGCATCCTCGAGCAGCACGGCGCGTCCTGGATCATACGCGGGGTCGGAAAGGGCCGCGGCGAGGTCGGCGTCGCGGTGAAGCGGCCGGGCGCGCGCCACGATGCGCAGCCGCGGCACGACGGCGCGCACCCGGTAGAGCCGCACCGGCGGCCGGCTGAGGTCGTCGAGGACGGGTCCCGGCAGGAGTCCCGGATCGTCGAGCGGATCGTACGAGAGGAGGTAGCCGACGCGGCAGGCGGCCAGGGCCCGGACGCGCCTGTCCAGCGGCAGTGTCTCGAGGGAACGCCCGAGATCGGCGCTCTCCTTCAGGTCCATCCTGTCGGTTGCGGCGTCGAGCGCCGTCGGCACCGAGTCCGTGTGCCCGGTCATCAAGGCGTACACGAAGCGATCGTACCTGTACCCCCACACCAGCTCGTCGGTCGAGCCCCGCACGCTCAGATCGGGAGGACGCCGGGCGTGGTGCAGACGGGGATCCACGGCACCCCGACCGACGAATCCCCGGAGCGGGGAAGGAGCGGTCAGCCAGCCCGCGGCCGCCATGGAGCGGGCCGGGGAGGACGCGACCGCCAGGGAGACCGACGCCATGACGACAACGGCGAGCGCCGCGACCCGCGCCCGCGTCCCGGAGGGACGCCGCACGAGATAGAGCGCCAGGACGAGCAGCAGCGCCGATTCGCCGAACGCCCACAGGCTCGAGCGCAGGACGGCCCCGCGCAGCGTCGCCCCTCCGTCCGCCGCGAGGAAGGGGCCCGGGACGCCCGCGATGCGGGACAGGAGTCCGTCGGCAAACCGGGCGGTTGCGGCGCAGGCGCAGAACGCGAAGGCCGCCGCGCAGACTGCAGCGATGCCGAACACCGCCTTCCGGGACGGCGGCGACGCGAGCAGCCGCTCGATCCCGTACCCGGCCAGAAGAGCCGCCGCGAACAGGAACACCAGGAGGAAGCGCTCCGGGTATCGCACCTGCCGCAACGGCTCGACGGATCCGAACAGAAGCCGGTACGGGGTGCTGTACCGCCCGAGCGCCAGAAGGAGGGCCAGCACGGCGATCACACCCAGGACCCGCCGGCGCGCGAGAGCCGGGCCGCGGTTCCACGCGCCGATGCACGCCAGCGCACACGGCAGAGTCCCGACGTAGATCGACAGAAGGAAGGGGTACCCCCCTTCGAAGAGGAACCCGCCCCACCACGAGACCGGCGACATCCGGGTCGGGTCGCCAAACAGCCGCGGGAGCGCGATCTCGGGCAGACGCTGCGGCAGCAGGGACCATTTCAGCCCCTCGACGACGTCGAAACCCGCGCCTCGCGCCGACAACGGCAGGAGCGCTTTCGCAGGGACGATCTCCGCCGCGGCGACGAGGGCCGCGGCGGCGAGGACCAATCCGAAGGCCAGGCAGGCGGGGAGGTTCAGCCGCAGTCCCGGGGAGGGGGCGGGCTCCGTCGCCACGAGGGCGCCGCCCAGGAGGACCAGGGCCAGGACACAGGCCGGCTCCGCGGTGATCAGGACGACCGCGCTGCACAGCGCGGCCGGCGCCAGGAGGAATCGCCGGCCCGGGACGGTACCCTGCAGGAGGGCCCACAGCGCGATCGGCACCCAGGCGGCCGCCGACAGGACGTTCTGCAGGCTCGCGAGGGACGCCGCCGGTCCGGAGAGCGACAGGACGGCGGCGACGAGCAGCGACGCTTCGCGCCCCAGACGCAACGACCGGCCCAGCAGGTAGCCCCCCGCCGCGAGGAGGACGAACTGCAGGACGATCGAGGCGACGAACGCGGTGTTGAACGGCAGAACGAAGAACAGGAGCGAGATCGGATGGAGCACGAGCGCGTTCGGGTTGGCGAGGAGCGGCGTGCCGCCGCCGTGGAGGGGATCCCAGAGCGGCAGGTCGCCGGAACGGAGCCGCTCGGTCACGAGGCCCCGGACGGGATAGTGGTTCTGGGAAACGTCGCGCAGGTAGAAGAGACGTCCCTGGAGCATCCCCCGGAAGGCAAGCAGGAGAAGGAGGCCCAGGACAAGGGCGGGGATCACCCTCAGGGACGGCCCGGGGCGCGCAGCGCTCGAGGAGTGCATGGCCGACACGCGCCTCCAGACCGTCTGTCGTGGACGAGGGCGGAGCGCTAACCTACGTTCGCCCGGGGCTCCTTGCGCTCCGCCAGCCGGTATTTCTTCGCGAAATACCGGAACGAGCGGAAGCTCATCCCGAGAATCTCGGCGGCCCGCGTCTGGATCCCCTGCGCCCGGCGCAGCGCCTCTTCCATGTAGTGCTCGCGCAGCCGCTCGAGCTGGCGCTCCAGATCCATACCGCCATCCGACAGGACGATCGGGAACTCCTGCAGCGGACGGCCGCCGCTTCGAACCTCGCGCGACAGGCTGTCGATGGTGATGGCGTCGGTGGATTCGAGCGCCACGGCCCGCTCGATGACGTTTTCAAGCTCGCGCACGTTGCCTGGCCAGTCGTGCTCCGACAGTCGGGCCATCGCCTCCTCGCTGATGCGGGTGATCTTCTTGCCCATGATCCGCCCGTACTTGACGAGGAAGTGCAGCGCCAGCTTCGGGATGTCCTCGGGCTTCTCGCGCAGGGCCGGCATGCGGATCTGGATGACATTGATGCGGTAGTACAGGTCCTCGCGGAAGCGCTTCTGGCGGACCAGCTGCTCGAGGTCCTGGTTGGTCGCCGCCAGGACGCGCACGTTGACCTCGAGCTCGTCGGTGCCGCCGACGCGCCGGATGCGGCGTTCCTGCAATACGCGCAGGAGCTTGATCTGCATCGCCGGGGTCGTGTCGCCGATCTCGTCCAGGAAGATGGTGCCGCCGTCGGCCACCTCGAACAGTCCCTTCTTGGCGGTGATCGCTCCCGTGAAGGAGCCGCGCACGTGGCCGAACAGCTCGCTCTCCAGGAGCTCGTCCGGCAGGGCCCCGCAGTTGATCGAGACGAAGGGACGGTCCTTGCAGGGACTGCCCGCATGGATGGCCCGGGCGACGAGCTCCTTGCCGGTCCCCGATTCCCCCGAGATCAGGACGGTGCTGTTGGTCGGGGCGATCTTCGCGATGAGCTCCGTGGTTTCGCGCATCCGGGGGCTGTCGCCCACCATCTCGTCGAAACGCAGCTTCTCCTTGAGCTCGCGCTTCAGGACCCGGTTCTCGTTCTCGAGGCGCCGCTTCTCCAGGGCGTTGCCGACGACCGTCTTCATCTCCTCGACGTCGAACGGCTTGATGATGTAGTCGTAGGCGCCGAGCTTGAGCGCCTCGATCGCGCTCTCCGTCGAGGCGTACGCGGTGATCATGATCACCGGCGTGCCGGGGTTGGAGGCCTTGGTCTGCTTCAGAATGTCGATCCCCGACTTCCCGGGCATGGAGATGTCGGTGATCACGAGGTCGAACTCCCCCTTGCCGACGAGCTCGGAGGCCTTGTCCGCCGATTCCGACACGACGACCGAGTACCCCTCCTTCTTGAGCATGATGGAGAGGAAGTCGCGCATCCCCTTTTCGTCGTCGATGATCAGGACGCGGTCCATCGCCTCTCCTCGTGTACCGTCCGGACGTCCGTCTGGCGCGGGAGGTGGACGGCGATCTCCGTGCCCTTCCCCCGGCGGCTCCTCACGCGGATGCGCCCGCCGTGCTCCTCGATGATGCGATAGACGATCGCCAGCCCCAGCCCCGTGCCGCTGGGGAACGACCCGTGGAATGGCTGGAAGTTCGTGGCGATGTCCTCCTCGGACATGCCGATCCCGGTGTCGGCGAAGGTCACGCTCACCTGTCCGTCACCCGGATCGAGGGCGCTGACGGTCAGAGTACCCCCCTCGGGCATCGCCTTGAGGGCGTTCTTGGCCAGGTTCCAGAAGACCTGCTTCATCCTGTTGACGTCGAGGTCCACCCGGATCGTCTCCGGGCGGAAGCGCGTCTCGACCCGGTGGTGCGGCCGCAGCTCCTCGCTGTTCTCCAGGAGACCGAGGGTTTCCCGCAGGACCGCCGCCAGGTCCGCCGATTCCGCGTGGAAGCGGCCGGGTTTGGCGAACAGCAGGAAGTCCCGGATGATCTGGTCCAGGCGCTTCGACTCCTTGATCACGATGTCCATCAGCTCCGCCGCTTCTCCCTGCGGCTTCAGGTCACGCTTGAGGACCTGCACCGACCCGCTGATCGAGGCCAGGGGATTCCGCAGCTCGTGCGCCACGCCGGCGGCCATCTCCCCCAGGGCCGCCATGCGCTTCTTCAGCGCGACCTCGTCCTCCAGGGCCCGGATCTCCGTGAGGTCCTGGAAGATGAAGATCATGCCGAGAGGATCCCCGGTGCGATCCCTGAGGACCGAGACGGTGAACCCGAGAAACAGCCTGCGGCCGCGGCCGTCCTCGTAGTTCAGCTCGCTGCGGTACCGTCTCTCGCTCTCGAGGGCCGCGCGCACGCGCGCCAGGAAGTCCGAGGATCGCCCCAGGACCTCCAGGATGTTGCGGCGCGTGAGGTCGGTGATCGGCCGGCCGGTGATCTCCGCGGCGCCCCGGTTGGCGAAGGTGATCGTCCCCTCCGGGTCGGTGGTCAGGAGCCCGGAATTCATGCTCTCGATGATGTTGTCGTTGTAGTCGCGGAGCTGGGCCAGGTCGTCCCGGCGCATCTCCAGCTCCCGGCCCGTGCGTCTCAGGTTCTCGGTCAGGTAGGACGCCAGGTAGGCCACGGCGATGAACGACACGAGGTGCGCGACCAGGGAGTACAGGATGCGCACGGTGGCGGTCCCGCCCTCCTCGCTCCCCGCGGGGTACGGCGTCAGGACGCCCCTCTGGATCAGAAGGACCATGCCGGCGTACATCAGCCAGGAGCAGGCGGCCACGAGGAACCCGCCGCGCCTCACCAGGAGGATGCTGCCGATGATGATCGTCAGCAGATAGAGGAACGAGAACGGACTCTCCGCCCCGCCGGTCAGGTAGACGAACCCCGTCACGATCAGGAGATCGCCGATGAGCTGGGCGTAGATCTGCGGCGGAACCGCGCGCAGGGTGCGTGACAGGATCGCGTAGGCGATCGTCATCGCGTAGGTGACCACCGCCAGCACGTAGAACGGCTGGAGCGACAGGAGCGGCCGGTACATCAGCTCGATGACGAACGTCGAGACCATGAGGGTCGTGATGATCACGACCCGGAAGGTCATGAGCCAGTCGAGCTGCCTGCGGAGCTCCCGCTCCTGCGCTCCCATTCATGCGCCTAGGCGATCTTGCCGAGCAGGCTGAACATCGGCATGTACATGGAGATGACGATGCCGCCGATCATGATCCCGAGGAACAGGATCATGACGGGCTCGAGCAGGGCCATCAGGTTCTCGACCGCCTCGTCCACCTCGTCCTCGTAGAAGTCGGCGATCTTCGAGAGCATGGCGTCGAGGGCCCCGGTCTGCTCGCCGACGCTGATCATCTGCACGACCATCGACGGAAACACGCCCGTGTCCTCCAGCGGACCGGCGATCGTCTTGCCCTCCTCGATGCTCTTGCGCGTCGCCATGATGGCGTCCTCGACGATGGCGTTGCCCGAGGTCCGTGCGGTGATCTCCAGCCCCTCCAGGATCGGCACGCCCGACTGGATGAGGGTGCCCAGGGTGCGGCAGAAGCGGGCGACGGAGATCTTGCGCATCAGGTCGCCGAGGACGGGGATCTTGAGGACGAAGGCGTCGATCTGCCGGCGCCCCTTGTAGGTCTTGTAGTAGCGGTTCAGGAAGAAGGCGACGGCGCCGAGCGCCAGCACCAGGAGCGGCATGAACCGGCCCAGGAAGTTGCTGACGGCGATCGTGATCCGGGTCGGAAGCGGCAGGGTCGCGCCGAGCCCCTGGAACAGCATCGCGAAGGTCGGGATGACCTTCCAGAGGATGATGATGACCACGCCGATGGCGATCGTGATGACCGCCACGGGATAGATCATCGCCGATCGGACGGCCGCCTTCAGCTTGACCGCCTTTTCGATGTATTGCGCGAGGCGCTGCAGGATGGTGTCCAGGATGCCGCCCGACTCGCCGGCGGCGATCATGTTGCAGTACAGGTTGTTGAACACCTTGGGATGCTTGCGCAGCGAATCGGCGAGCGTCGAGCCGGACTCGACGTCCTGACGCACCTGGAAGAGCACCTTCTGGAAGGCGCGGTTCTTCTGCTGGGACCCGAGGATCTCCAGGCACTGCACCAGCGGGAGACCGGCGTCGATCATGACCGAGAACTGGCGGGTGAAGATGGCGATCTCCTTCTGGCCGACGCCCCCTCCGAACTTCGGGACGGCAAGCTCCTTCCCCTTCTCGGTGACCGCCGACACCATGATCTGCTGGCGGCGGAGGAGCGAGATCACCGCTTCCTTGTTCTCGGCGGCGACCGTGCCCTCCTGCATCTTCCCCATCCGGTTCTTGCCCTTCCAGGTGTAGTTCGGCATGTTGGCTCCTCGTGCGTCTCCCGGGACGTTACTTGCGGGCGGCCGACCGCACGGCGGCGTTGCTGGCCGCGGTCGGCTGATTGATGAGCCCCGCGCCGCGGTTGATCATCTCCTGCAGCTCGTCCGGGTTGCTGCTGTGCGACAGGGCGGTGGTCAGCGTGATCTGTTTCTTGAAGTAGAGGCTGGCGAGGGACTGGTTGGACGTCTGCATCCCGAACTGGGCCTGGCCGGTCTGCATCATCGAGTAGATCTGGTGGATCTTGTCCTCGCGGATGAGGTTCCTGATGGCGGAGTTGGGGACCAGGATCTCCATCGTCAGGCAGCGTCCCTTCCCGGAGGCCTTGGGCAGGAGGGACTGGCAGAGGATCCCCTCGAGCACGAACGACAGCTGGGCGCGGATCTGCGACTGCTGGTGAGCCGGGAAGACATCGATGATCCGGTTGATGGTCTGCGCCGCGGAGTTGGTGTGCAGGGTTCCAAATGTAAGATGGCCGGTCTCGGCGATGCGCAGGGCCGCCTCGATCGTCTCGAGGTCGCGCATCTCGCCGATGAGCACCACGTCGGGATCCTGGCGCAGCACCGACTTGAGCGCATTGCTGAACGAATGGGTGTCCGCGAACAGCTCGCGCTGGTTGACGATACAGCTCTTGTGGCCGTGCAGGTATTCGACCGGGTCCTCGATCGTGACGATGTGCCCCTTGTCCTCGTTGTTGATCTTGTCAATCATCGCGGCCAGGGTGGTCGACTTGCCGGAGCCGGTCGGACCGGTCACCAGGATCAACCCGCGTGGCTTGTCGCACAGCGTCGCCACGACTTCGGGCAGGCCGAGATCGGCGAAGTTCTTCACCTCCCAGGGGATGGTCCGGAACGCGGCCGCCACGGCGCCCCTCTGGCTGAAGATGTTGGCGCGGAAGCGCGCCAGCCCCCTGACGCCGAAGGAGAAATCGAGCTCCAGGTTTTCCTCGAAGCGGTGCTTCTGGTTGTCGGTCAGGACGCTGTACGCCAGCGCCTTCGTCTCGGGGGCCGTGAGCGGCGGGAGCTGCAGGGGAACCAGCTTGCCGTCGACGCGGATCTGCGGCGGAGAGTTGGTCGTGACGTGCAGGTCCGTCCCACTCTGCTCCACCAGCGTTTTCAGCAATTGATGCAGCGTGACCGCCATCTGTTCCTCCTCAGAGCACCGTCTCGCGCACGACTTCCTCCACGGTGGTCTGGCCCGTCTTGATCTTGCGCAGGCCCGATCCGCGGAGGGTGATCATTCCCTCTTCGATGGCTTTGTTCTTCAGCTCGATGGAGGATGCGCCGGTCAGGATCATCTCGCGCATCCCGTCCGTGATCTCCATCACCTCGTACAGTCCGACGCGTCCCTTGTAGCCGGTGTTGTTGCACGTCGGGCAGCCCCGTCCTTTGTACAGCTTGACCTTGGGCGCCTCGTCGGCGCCGTAGCCGATGTCGATCAAGGCCTGCGCTGGCATGTTGACCTCCTCCTTGCAGTCCTTGCACAGGCGCCGGACCAGGCGCTGCGCGCAGATCAGGTGGACCGAGGTCGCCACGAGGTAGGGCTCGATGCCCATGTTCATGAGTCGGTTCACGGTGGACGGGGCGTCGTTCGTGTGCAGCGTGGACAGCACCAGGTGGCCCGTGAGAGCCGCCTTGACCGCGATCTCGGCCGTCTCGAAGTCGCGGATCTCCCCGACCAGGATGATGTTCGGGTCCTGTCTCAGGAAAGAGCGCAGCGCCGCGGCGAAGTTGAGCCCGATCTGCTCTTTCATCTGGACCTGGTTGATGCCATGCAGGTTGAACTCGACCGGATCTTCCGCGGTGATTATGTTGGTCTCGGGCGAGTTGACCTTGCTGATCGAGGAGTACAGCGTGTTCGTCTTCCCGGAGCCGGTGGGTCCGGTGACCAGGACCATGCCGTACGGCTTGAAGATCGCCTTCTCGAACTTGGTGAGCGATTCCTGCTCGAACCCGAGCCGGGTCATGTCCAGCATCAGGTTCTCTTTGTCGAGAAGCCGCAGGACGATCTTCTCCCCGAACAGGGTCGGCAGCACGGAGACCCGGTAGTCCATCTCGCGGTTCTTTCCCTGGAGCTTCATTTTGATCTTGATGCGCCCGTCCTGGGGCAGCCGCTTCTCGGAGATGTCGAGCTTCGCCATGATCTTGAGGCGCGACGTGATGGCGTCCCGCAGCTTCATGGGCGGCTGCATGATCTCGTACAGGACGCCGTCGATCCGGAAGCGCACGCGAAAATCCTTCTCGTACGGCTCGATGTGGATATCGGAGGCGCCCCGCTTGATGGAGTCGGTCAGGATCAGGTTCACCAGCCTGACGACCGGCGCCTCCTCGGTCGCCGCCTCCAGCTTCGCGAGGTCGACCTCCTGTTCCTCCTCCAGGAGCTCCAGGTTCTGGTCGTTCTCCTCCTGGGCCAGGTCGTCCATGACCTTTTTCAGCTCCAGGGCATGGATCGAGCCGTAGTACCGGTCGATCGCCTCCTTGATGGCGACCTCGGAGGCGACCACCGGCTCCACGTTGTAGCCGGACATGAACTTGATGTCGTCCATGGCGAACACGTTCGTGGGATCCACCATGGCGATGGTCAGGGTCGCGCCGCTGCGGCTGACCGGCATGATCAGGTACTTCTGCGCCACCTCGCTCGGGATCAGCTTGACGACCGAGTCGTCGACCTCGATTTTCGAGAGGTTGATTGCGGGCACTCCGTACTGCTGGGAGAGGACGCGGGTGATCTCCTCTTCCTTGACGAAGCCGAGCTTGATGAGGTTCAGCCCGAGCTTGCCTCCGTTGGTCTTCTGGTACTCGAGGGCGTCCTGGAGCTTCTGCGGGGTAAGGAGCCCCGCCTTGATCAACATCTCGCCCAGTTTGACTGCCATTCAGGACCTCACCGCGAAGCCGCCGACGGACGGGGCTCCTTGCGTGATCACGCGGAGACTCGAGTACGGGGTGACAAATTATGTACCTGAACAATTTCTGTCAAGGGATTCCTGGAAATATGGCTACAAAGATTTGACGGATCGACAACGCAAACGTTGACATTTGCGATATCGAATCTAAGTTATTGTGGCGTAGCGTGATATGCGGGT